>JAAEQP010001256.1 GCA_024231375.1 bacterium
CGACGCGGTGCGATTTGTACGGGAACGTCGTGTATGACGCCGAAAATGACAGGCTCCAGCTCTTCTACTCGGCGAACAACGTGCCGAACGGGCATGAGGACCGACTGGCGTATGCGGAGTCGTTGGACGGCGGCGCGACGTGGACCAAGCCGGAACTGGACATCATTCCGTACAAGGAGCACACGCGTACGAATTTGGTTATGCTGCCGCCGGCGTTGGTGTTCGCGGGGCCGTGCGTGTTTCGCGACGCGCACGAGGCGGACCCGGCGAAGCGTTACAAGCTGTTCACGTCGAGCTATCCGGATACGGCCTATCTGGGCATCCCGCGGATCTACACGCACAAGGGTCCGTTTCTCTGGCAGGACTACGACGCCGCGTTGCCGGAAGGGTGCGGCGCTCCGGGCCTGTACGTGGCCTACTCGCCCGATGGGTTGCATTGGGAGTGTTCGGGGGAGCCGTTCTCGAACATGCTCAGCGACACGACGCAGTCGGCGTTCTGGGACGAACGGCTCGGCAAGTACATCGCCTACGTGCGGGCCCGTACGGACAACGGCCGCAGCGTGGCGCGCATGGAAAGCGCTGACTTCGAGACGTGGTCCGAGCCGCAGATTGTTCTCGAGGGAACCCCGACGCAATCGCTGTACAGTATGGGCGTCACGCCGTATCAAGGCGTCTACATCGGCACGCCGTGGATTTTCGACCAGCCTTCGGAAGCCGCCGGGGGCCCGGTGATCTGGCCGGAACTCGCCTTCAGCCGCGACGGGATTGCCTGGCAACGCTTGTTTCCCGGCACGCGCCTCGTGCCGACGGGGCCATCGGGCAGTGCCGACTCGAAACAGATTCGTATGGCTGCGTCGTTCGCCGTGCTCGAAGACCGCATCCTGTTCGCCTTCGGGCAGACGGATCAGCCGCACACCACCGTTGACATGAAGATTGACATCGGCGTCGCCACGCTGCGAATGGACGGGTTCGCTGCCATGTCGGCCGGGGACGCCGAGGGGCATATCACGACGAAGCCGCTTGCCCATGAGGAGGGCGAGTTGTGGGTGAACGCGCAAGTGGCGCCGGGTGGACACGTGAAAGCTGAGGTGCTCTACGCTGAGGGCAAACCCGTGGCAGGCTACGCGGAGGAGGACTGTATGGTCTTCGAGGGAGACTCTGTTGGGGTGCCGCTGCGGTGGGGAGACAGAAAGACGGTGCCGGCAAACCGCCGGATCCGATTCCTGCTGCGTAACGCCAAGCTCTACGCGTTCTGGGTCAAGACCTGAACCACATCCCCGTGTCCCCCGTGCCCCCGTGGTTGGTTCTTCTTCTGCGCAGACAGGGAAGGAACCACGGGGGCACGGGAAACACGGGGAGGGAGTTGGGCAAGTGCGGGGATCTTGGCCCTTCAGGAAGGCGCTACGCTTGGTGCAGCGCCTGGTGAGTTGACCATGTTGACGATCGCGAAAACGGGGACAGTCCCGTCTCCGTCGCGTCCTGGGGACGCGCCTCCGCTTGGTACAGTCCCCGTTTTCGCTAGTCGTTACGCTTCAGCGTATAGATGGTTAAGCCGGTTGTGTCGTGTGAAGTCTTGGGGAACAGGAAGCTGACGGCGTATCCGA
>JAAEQP010001257.1 GCA_024231375.1 bacterium
CTGGTGTATGCTATGGAGGAGCGGCGCAGGCCGCTCCTCCTTTTTTGTATTCGGGGAGAAGTGGGGGACAGGAATGGCGGGAAGAGCGAAAAGCCCGTAGTCTGTCTCTAGGTTTTCCAGAGTGAATGGAGTGGCACCAATGCTCTCGCTTATACTGACTGTGGCTCTACCGACCCTCGGAGCAATCGGTGGCGTACACGGAGACAGCCACGGGCCGCCGATCATGGACACCCATCGGGGTGGAGCCATTGCTGTTGAATGTGGAGCGAATGACGAAGATGTCAGACAGCTCCTGCGTGATGTTGCGGTTACGCCAAGAGAAGCGTGGGCCAGTGGGAGGATAGACTACTGGCGCAATCATCGCGTAGACCTTACGCCAATCTTCATCCGGCTCCTGAACGAGAAGGGGCAAGAGGAGGGATTGGTCGACCCAAGAGGGGGGGAGGGGTCGGAGGCTACAATCCTGGCCTGGATTGGCTACTTGGGCACTGAGAAGGGCGTTGAGTACCTGATTGGTCTCTGCAAGACATCTCTGGATGAGGGAGTCTATTCCCAAGATACAATGTACGACATCGGTTTCGTACTTGAGGGTTTGGGGTTCTCGGGGGATGACAGAGCCCTCGATCTCCTGTTCCGCATGCAGGCCGACGAGTACTGGCGACCAGAGGGAGGGCCAACCGTCCAGATGGAGGCAATAGAGGGCGCTATGAGTGCTGACGAGCACAACCGGTATGTCCGCTACAAGCTCAAAGAATACGCGATCAGGGCAATCGCATGGTCCGGAACTCCACGCGCTCTGCGGGCACTCGCGTCAGGCAACGGGGTCAACCCACAATTCGCCAATGACCTGGAAAAGTACTTCGACATAGCTGCGCGAACCAGGGCAGGAATACTGCTGTATCCAGAACTCGTGGGGCAGAAGCTGGCCCGTGACAAGAAGAAGCTCTTGAAGTCAATCTACAAAGAGTACGGAAAGACGTACAAGGCCGTGAAGGTCACGCACGACAATAAGCGTATGAGGAATTAGCCGGGAAGAAACCTAGCAGAAACCTAGGGACAGACTACGGTTTCTCGAATGGCATCGACAAGAATCGGAAGCAATCCGCGCGTTTCTGACAGGATAACCGGATGGACGGGATAGGGCGGAAATGTAAGAAACGTAGTCTGTGGGGCTGTCGAGAAGGTCTTGGCCTTGCGCGAAGGCCGCGAAAGAGGCCAGGGACAGACCCGTCTCGTCCGCCTACGGCGGACTCGCTGGGGTCAGTCCCGCTCTTTCGCTTCTCCTTTCGGGGTTTGTTTGGCTCTGTCTTTTAGGATTCGTCAGCGGTGAGACCTTCTTCAACAGGTCCTCTGTCCCTAGGTTCTCCCCAGGGGTAGCTAGCAGGCCAACTGGTGTATGCTATGGAGGAGCGGCGCAGGCCGCTCCTCCTTTTTCGTATTCGGGGAGAAGTGGGGGACAGCAATGACGACAGGATGTACGTGGGGGATCCGAGCGGCGGCGGCCCTGTGCCTTGTGGCTGTCGCGATCCAATCGGGTGGCGCAACCGCCGCCTCGTCAGGAGAGGAGTCTGGAACCATGTCTGACTACATGCTGGTACCGACGGGCGGTGTGTCCGCACCCCAACTCGCAACACTCCTGAGCCTGCAAGGCCTCGTGAATCGTCAAGGTCCCCGCATCTTCTTCCTGCCTCGTCCCGACGGTTCGGAAGCGCACTGGGTCGAGTGGTATCGCCGGTACGGGTTGAACCCTGTGGAGACGTCGGCGGCCGAGGCCGTCGAGGCCCACGCGGCGCAGGCCAAGGGCTACATTGTGTACGACCCCGACGTGCCCGACACGCTCAACGCGGCCATGGTCCTGGCTGGTGTCCGGGACGCGGTGGTGTGCGCCCCGCAGGACGCCGACGGATTCAAGGCGCGCGGCATGACGTGCATCGAGGACCTCCAGGGCCGTTGGTCCGACAAGATTGAGGTGTACCGGTGGCTCATCGACGAGGTCATGGCGCAATGCGATTGCCGCATCCTGGCCAATTACGATCAGAAGGATACGGCCAACATCCGCCCCACCATGGATTATCTGGTGGGGCATCGGGGCTTCTGCATGGGCGTATGCATCAACGCCGCCGACTATCCCGATGAAGCGGTCTTGTGGGACGAGGTCCAGACCGCGGCGCCGGACCATGCCATGATGCTGGGTTGGCACACGTCGCGCGATACCGAGGCCACCCACGTCTACTTCGGAAGTCAGCACAACGTGTGGGTCTATTGCGCGGGCGCGTGGAACATGTCGTTTCATCAGCATGTTGCCGCGAAGAAGTCGTACGCCCAGCCCCATGCGGCGGCCACGGAATGCGACCCCGCCGCGCGCTACGTAACGATTACCTTGTCCGACGGCGATTCCTGGCATTCCATGGTCGATGTGCAGAAGAAGTTCTGGCGTCATCCCCGGAGAGGCGAAGCGCCGCTGGGATGGGAAGTGGCGCCCGTATTCGCTGAAGTCGGCCCGGCCGTCCTTGAGTACTACTATGAAACCCGCACCGACCAGGACTATCTGGTCTGCGGTCCGTCAGGCATTGGCTACAACTACCTCAGCGGGTTCGCCGACTGGCAGGGATTCCTCGAACGGAGTGCGAAGGCCATGGACGCAACGTCGCTCCGTACGATCTGGGCCATCAACCGCGTCGTGCGTCATCAACCCGGCGGCGCCATCGAACACCGGCTCAAGAACGGTCCCATCACCTACACCAAGGCGGATATGGAAGCCTTCGGCGGCATCAAAGACCAGAACGGCGCCGACTGGGTCGATCCCGAAATGGTGGCGCGCTACATGGACGGCATCCCGGAGGCCCTCGGCTTCTTCCAGGGGTGGGAGAGCATTCCGGGCGAAGGCCCGCGTTGGGTGGACGGCAAGCCGTGGTGCCCGACGGCGGTGCTGGTCCGCCACGATGTGGACGCGGTCATTGCGGAATTCGAACAAGAGGCCGAGCGCCAGCCCGTGCCGGCGTTTCTCGCGGGTCACGTGAACTGTTATGATGCGGATATGGACTCGGTGTTGGCCGTGGTCCACGGTCTTGAAGAGAAAGGGTATCGTGTGGTGCGGCCGGATGAGTTCCTTCAACTCGCCCGCGACGCCCACCACCGAGGGTTACGGGGAAACGATGAGTAAGACGGCATTCCGGTGGCTGGCCTTGGCCGCGTTGATGGCGACCCTGAGCGCCTGCGGCGGGGACACGGATTCCGTTAGTGCCCCAGGGAACGACCCCGTGCCGTCCGGCGCCCCGCAACGCATCATCAGTTTCGCGCCCAACATCACCGAGGTGGTCTTTGCCTTGGGTGCTGGGGACCGCGTCATCGGCGTGACGTCGTTCTGCGACTATCCGCCCGAAGCCACCGAACTCCCGAAGGTCGGCGGACACATGGACCCCGACTACGAAGCCATCACGATGCTCCGGCCCGACCTCATTATTCTGCAGGGCCAACACGAGAAGATGGCAGGCTTCGTCAAGGACAACAACATCCCGGTCGTCCATGTGGACATGGACAGTCTCGCCACCATCGACGATGGCATCGCCGTGCTGGGCGAGGCTCTGGGCGCGGTTGACAAGGCCACTGCCTTACGCTCCCAAATTCAGGCCGATCTCGAGGCCGTGCGCGCTGCGGTCAAGCCCTTTCCCCGCAAGCAAGTGTTCCTGTGTACCTGGCGTCAGGGGTTGACCCAAATAGGCACCGTGGGCGGCGAATCGTTCCTTTCCGAACTGGCGGCCGTGGCAGGCGGCGACAACATCTATGCCGATTCGGCTGAGACCTATCCCCAGGCGTCGAAAGAAACCATCGTGCTGAAGGCGCCGGAGGCCATCGTCGAGTTCTATCCCGGCAAGGACCTTTCGGACAAGGACAAAGCCACCCTTGCGAAGGATTGGGCCCAATTCGCCAGTCTTTCCGCCGTCCAGACCAAACAAATCCATTTCGTTACCGAATCCTACGCCATGATCCCCGGGTTGCGTGTGACGCGGCTGGCACGCTTGATGGCGGCCGTCTTACATCCCGAGGCGGACGTCGCAGCGCCATGAATCATCACCTCCTTGTCGATGCCGTGTCCTTTGCCTACGAGGCCGGACACCCCGTGTTCACGGATGTGTCGGCATCGATCCGTAGCGGCCAGGTCACGGGGATCGCGGGACCGAACGGGTGCGGCAAGAGCACCTTGCTGCGCGTCTTTTCCGGTCTCCTCGATCCTTCGCCGGGAACCGTGATGCTCGACAACCGTCCCCTTGCCCAGTTCGGCCGCCGCGAACGCGCCCAAACCTTGGGGTTTCTCCCGCAGAGCGTGAGCCCGGCCTTTGCCCTCACCGTGTTCGAGGTCGTCTGCTTGGGACGCTACCCTCACGTGGGGACGCTTGGCGGGTTAAGCAAGCGCGACCGCGAAGTCGCCGAACGCTGCATGCACGACACCGAAACCCTCGACCTGCGGCGGCGCAATTTCATGACCTTGTCGGGCGGCGAACGGCAACGGGTGCTGTTGGCCAGCGTCCTTGCCCAGGAACCCGATCTGCTCTTATTGGACGAACCCACCTCCGCGCTCGACGTTCATCATCAGACGGAGATCTTTGCCCTCTTGCGGCGGCTGGCGCGGGCCGGGTTTGGCATCGGCGTGGTGACCCACGACCTCAATCAGGCTGCGCGGTTCTGCGACCAGTTGTTCCTGCTCAGTCTCGGCGAAGGGCTCATCGCCTACGGCCCACCCGAAGCCGTGTTGACCGAAGGCGCCCTGTCCCGCGCCTACCGCGCCACCATCCGCGTGTGTACCCATCCCATTACCGGCACGCCCCTGATCACCGCCGAGGAACCATCCGCGGAGGTGGAGTCATGATTACGCGGAAACGCACTCAGGTGCTTTCGATAACGCTGGTGTTGGGGAGCCTTGCCCTGATGGTCGCCAGTTTGCTGGTGGGTACCGAGTCGATCAGCATCGGCAAAGCCATCGAAGACTGGCAGGCGGGACTGTCCGTACGCGAGTCGCCGACCCTGAACATCCTGTTCCAACAGCGCCTGCCCCGCACGTTGACCGCCATCATCGCCGGGTGCGGACTCGCCCTGGCGGGCTGCGCGTTCCAGGCCTTGCTGCGCAACCCGCTCGCTACGCCGTACACGTTGGGCGTGGCCAGCGCCGGCGCCTTGGGCGCATGGACCGCAACCATCCTGGCCCAGTCCATGGGCATGTCGCCCATCTTCTCGGCCCTGTCCACCAAGACCATGGCCTTCGGGTTTGCGGCCGTCGACATTGCGCTCATCTACTTCATCGCCGCACGCCGCGCCCGGTTCTCGTCGACGGTGCTGCTGCTGGCGGGCGTGAGCATGGGCATGCTGGCCAATGCCGGCATTATGTTCATGCGCTACCTGGCGGAACCCGACAAGCTCGTGATGATGGACCGCTGGCTCATGGGCGGCGTCAACGTGCTCGGGTTCACGCCCGTGAAGATGCTGGCAATCGGCGTCACGCCGTGCCTCGTGGTGCTGCTCTTGCAGGCGAGCCGGTTCGACCAACTCGGGTTCGGTGTGGAAATGGCCGCGGGTCGGGGCGTCAACGTGCCTCGGCTTCAACTGGTCACGTTCCTGGTCGGGTCGCTCATGGTGGCCATCATCGTGTCGGAGGTGGGCCCCATCGGGTTCGTGGGCCTCATCGTGCCCCATGCGGTTCGTGCCTTCACGGGATCGCGCCACCGCATCCTCATGCCCCTGAGCATGCTGGCCGGTGGCGGGTTCCTATGCCTGTGCGACATCGTGGCGCGCAAACTGCTCACGGGCGAAACGCCCATCGGCATCGTCACGTCCATGTTCGGCGTGCCCTTCTTCCTGTACCTGCTGTTGCGCCGCCGAATGACCGACTGGGACGAATAGCCGCCACACGTTCCATCGCCTCGACTGAAGGACAATCGACAAGGAGACGCGCATGTTGCTGGACGGGAAGATCGCCCTCATCACGGGCGGTGGACGGGGTATCGGGAGAGGAATCGCCCTCGCCTTCGCGGAACAGGGGTGCCACATCGCCGTTGCGTCGCGGTCGCTTGAGGAAGTGAAGACGGTCGCCGACGAGGCCCGCGCTTCGGGCGTGAAGGCCCTCGCCCTCGAATGTGATGTGGCGGACGACGCCTCCGTCGAACGGATGGTGGCGGACACCCTGACCGAATTCGGTCACATCGACATCCTGGTCAACAACGCCGGACACGCCTGTTTCAAACCCTTCGTCGAGATGACCCCGGCGGAATGGCGCCGCACCATGGACGTGAACCTGACGGCACCCGCCATCTGTATCCAGGCCGTGCTGCCTTCCATGATGGCCCGGAAGTCCGGGCGCATCATCAATATATCGAGTGTGGCCGCGCTCAAACCCCTCGCGCATCAGGCCGCCTACTGCGCCAGCAAGTATGGCATCAATGGACTTACCAAGGTTCTGGCCCTGGAATTGCGCCAACACGGCATCAACGTGCATGCCGTGTGCCCTGGCGCTGTCAACACCCAGCTCGCCCGTGAGGCCATGCCCGACCGCGACCACAGCCAGTGGATGAGTCCCGAGGACGTTGCCCATGCCTGCCTGTATCTGGCGTCCATGAGCCCCCGCGCCACGACCGACGAAATCCTGGTCCGCCGGTTCGGAAGCGCCCCCATCGGTGGCGTCCCGCTGGACGGTTGAGACCGGCCACGGACACGCGGTAAGCTGTAGGCCTGATCGACAAGGGAATGCAATCCGGGCTGTCCGCCGGGACGGCCAGGTAACCGCGGGTCGATGTCCCTACCGGGCCTCCCCGCTTGTAAGGAACGAGCCGATGAACCCGACGCTTCTCTCGGACCTCGCAGCCGGCGCCACCCTGAGCGACTGGCTTATCCTCGGTCCTTTCGTCGTGCGGACGGAAGGGCACTTCGAACGCGAGTACATGTACGAGCGCGAGCGCATTCTCGACATCGACTACCTTGCCGGCGATGGCGGGGAAGCCGCGGTGCAGCCCGAAGCAGGCGCCGCCCACGAGAACATCGGCGTCGGCCCGAAGCACCTGGCCTGGCGTTCGCTGGTTACTGACGATCTCAACGGCAACCGCATCGCGGGCGACGCCATCTACGAGACCGTGCAACGCAACTGCGTCATCTACGCCGCCACCTGCGTTGAATCGGACATGGACTGCCACGCCCTGCTCGACGCCTACCATTCCGGCATGAAGGTGTGGGTCAACGGACAACTCGTGTGCAATGAACCCTACGGCCTGCCGAAGGGCGTCCGCATTACCATGCCCAGCAAGCTGATCGAACTGAAGAAAGGACGCAACCTGGTCCTTGTGAAGTTCCGGCCGGGCTATATCGCCGACGGCATCGATTTCCGCGTGCGCGACGTGCGCATTGCACCGTTGATCGCCGAGCGCGGTTTGCCCATCGCCCTCGGCCGGGTGCGCCCGCTGCCGTACTTCACGGGCACCCTCGAAGAGCCGCGCCAGGTTATCGAAGCCGCTATCGTCAACACGTCGCACGTGACGGCCAAGGTTTCCGTATCCGTGACGTCGGATACGCTGGACGCCAGCGACAAGGCCGAGGTGGTGTGCGACCCGGAACAGACCACCATCGTGCGCCTCGGACTGCATACGCCGAAGGCGGCCGCGGGCGAGCCCGTCAAGGCCTTGTTTCGGGCGCGGCTGTTCGGACGTGAAGTGGAAGCGCCCTTCGAGTACGAGGCCGCCAAACCGCCCACCCATGACGGCACCACCATGGTGCAGACGCGCTTCCATTTCGACACCACCTACCACGAGGAACAACGCGTCTACGCCATGGGCGCGTTCGACATTGTGCGGCAATACTGCCGTCTCCTGCGCGAGGATCCCAACTTCCGCGCCACCTTGTCGGAAGTAGACTATCTCAAACCCTATTTCGACATGTTCCCCGAAGATCGGGAGACTCTGCTCCAGGCCTTCGCCGAGAACCGGGCGGCTTCGGACTGCATGTACAATCAGCCCAACGAGCAGACCTGCGGCGGCGAGGCCCTGGTGCGCAACTTCCTCTACGGCCAGTTGTTCACGGGAGGCGTCATGGGCCAGGCCTGCATGGTGTACAGCCCTGAAGACGTGTTCGGCCATCCCAACCAGCTCTCCCAGATCGCGCGCAAGAGCGGCTGCATCGGCGTCATGTGGGGCAAGTGCATCAACAACTTCCCGCCCTTCTTCCATCACCTCGCGCTGGACGGCGTGGCCATTCCGCATCAGCGTGGACGGGCTACGTGGAAAGACGTCCACTACATGGGGCTCACGATCCGCGACGGCGACATCGACCAGACCCCGTCCACCGACTGGCACGGCGACCTGCTGCCAAGCTACCAGCAGGCGACCCCTGGCGATATCCCCACCGAGATCCGGCGTCAGTGCGAGGAAGAAGACGCCCACCTGCCGGTCACGTCACGTGACATGTCGCTCTATCACGCTGCCACCAACATGTCGCGCACCAATCTGAAAATCGGCAACCGCCTCGGCGAGAACGTGCTGATCGCGGCCGAGAAGTTCGCCACCATCGCCAGCCTCCTTGGCGCGACCTATCCCGACAAAGCCCTCGACAAGGCGTGGCGCCAAATCCTGTGCGGACAACATCACGATTCCATCACCGGTACCCACAACGAACTCTCGTACGTGGATCTCATGAACTCGTACCGGGAGGTGCTGGAACTGGGCACGGACGTACTCAACCGGTCGCTGGATTACCTCGGCCGCGCCATTGACCCCGGCAAAGGCAACAAGCAGCCCTTGGTGGTATTCAACTCGCTGGCTTGGGAACGGACCGGCATCGTCCGCACCACGGTACGGCCCAAGGGCGTCAAGGGATTCACCCTCCTCGATCACGCGGGCAAGAACGTGCCCTTCGAGGCGGTGAACGTGAAGCGCAACAAGAAGGACGAGATCGTGTCGGCCGACGTGGCGTTCACGGGCCGCAAGCTGCCGTCCTTGGGCTACCGCGCCTACAGCATCGTCCCGAACGCCAAGCCCCTGCCCCAGGCCAAGCCTCGAAACACGAACAGCATCGAGAACGAGTTCTACCGCATCGAAGTCGACCCGGCCCGCGGCGGTGGCATGATCAGCCTGTACGACAAGAAGGCCAAACGCGAAGTGCTCGACGTGGGCGGTCATGTGGGCAACGAGTTCGCCATCTTGCACGAGGTGCCGGACCGCGCCGAGACCCAGCACGAGTTCTACACCACCGGTCTCGCCATGTTCTCCGGCAACCAACCCGCGTCGGTGGAAGTGGAGAAGGGGCCGGTCAGCGCTACCGTGCGCGCTCGGTACGAGATGGCCGAACTGTGCGGCGTTGTGCAGGAAATCACGCTGTACAAGGGCGTGAAACGCGTGGAGTTCAAGACGGTCCTGGTCGATTACCAGGGCGAAGATCATTTGTTTACCGTGACGGTGCCTACGAAGTTGAAAGGCGCCATGCCGGTGTTCGACGAACGGTTCGGCACGGTGGTCCGGAACGACAGCAAGGGGTACCTGGATTTCCGCACCCACCGCCAGATCATGTTCAGCGATTGCGCAGTGTACGGCGCCAACAAGTGGATGGAGTACGGGTCCAGCGCGGCCTTGCAGGTGGGACGCAACACCTACGCCCTCGGTATGGTTGGCCTAATCGCACCCGAAGAAGATACGCGTGTCGCCGAAGAGGTACAGCAGGTGCTCATCAAGAAAGGCATCACGTGTACGCCGTGGTCCGACAAAGGCGGACCCCATTGGGGCACCTATCAGTACCACATGGACGAAGACCTGCTGTACACACGGTTCCGCCTCTCCATCGGCGCCCAAGGCCGCAACGCCTACACCCGGAAGCTCCTGAAGGCGCAACCGGCCAAGGTCCGCAAAGCCTTTGAACAGCGCCTCAAGAAGGACGGGTGCGCGTGCTTGTTCGTGAAGGACGGCGATCTGCTCGACACGTCGTGGCCCGCCCTGCCGGTACTCATCGTGGAAGCCGTGGGGTCCGAAGAATTGGCCATTGCCCTGGAGCAAATGCTGGCCGAGTTCCCAAGCACGGCACGCATCAAGTTGCCGGGCGAGATCGATGCCACCGGCGAATCCCACCGTGTGGACGATTATGGCGTGGCCATCCTCAACGAAGGCACCTACGGGAACAGCGTGGAGAAGGGCGGCGTCATCTGCATGATGCTGGCCCATACTTGCCGCTGGTACGGCGGCACCAACACCTTCCCGGAAGGGTATCTGGTGCCCGAAAACAAGAACCACGTGTTCCGGTATGCGCTCTATCCTCATGAGGGTGACTGGCGCACGGCCCATACCCAACGCATGGCCCACGAGTTCAACCACCCCCTCGCCGGGCGCGAGACCAAACCGGTCGCCAAGGCGTGCCTTCCGCCCGAGGAAGCGTTCCTTACGGTGGCCCCGGACAACGTGGTGCTCGCGGCCATGAAGCCGTACGGCAATCCATTGCCGGCGTTTCAACAGAACGCTCAGAGCGATCCCGCCAAAGGCATCACGCTGCGCCTCTACGACGGCGACGGCGTAGACTCGGAGGCCCATATCCGGTTCGCAAGCGGCATTTCGTCGGCCTGGGTCTCCAACCTGCTCGAAGAGAAAGAAGCCGGCCTGCCCGCGCGCGACGGCGACCTCTTCCTGTACGTCGGCCCCTATTCCATCGAGACCGTCGGATTCGTGCCCGGCAAGCTCGGCCGCAAGATGGGCGGCAAGCAACTCGGTGTCGAGGCGGAACCCGTCCAACCCGTGTGGGTGCGGTCGTGGGAACACGATGCCGAATCCATGCCCATCGGCTACCACAGCGTGGTCTGTTCTCTGGGCCGCGAGGTGCATGAAGAAGACAAGGGGCGTACCCTTGTGGTGAAGGTGAACGCCGTCAACGACTACGTGGACGGGCCCGCGAAGGGGTCCGCGGCCCTTGTCCTTCCTGAGGGATGGAAGGCCGAACCGGCCAAGGTGTCCTTCAATCTTCCGGCCCTGGGCCATCAGGTGACCGAGGTGCGTGTGCATCGACCTGAATCGGACGCGGCGGGGCAAATCAAACTGCGCCACACCTTCGACGGTCAGATGTTCCAGGACGTCCTCGAGATCGGCGGCAGTTTCGACCTGGACATCACCGCCGAGAACCAAGGCAAGCGCGTTGAGGTGACGGTGACCAACCCGACAGCCGAGACGGTGGAAGGCGAGGTTTCGCTGGTGACGCCGCTCGAGACGTGGCCCGGCGAAATCGTAAACGACTACGCGCTCCTGGAGGTCACGCCGCGCACCCAGGCGATTAGCCTGCCCGCGGGCGATCAAACCACCCTCACGTTCACCGTCAAGCAAGCGCCGGGTGCGGGCCGCTACGTGCCGTGCGACTCGTATTGGGCGGTGGCCAAACTCATGAGCAACGGCCGCATCACACTCAAACGTTGCGATAACACCCCCGTCCGGCGCATGCTATGGGACAAGCCTTGGCTTGAATCCTACCGTGCCCGGGCAGAAGAATATAGAAAGCGGCCGAAGAAGTAGACGACGGCGACCGGATGTACAGCGTCCGCCAACGGCGCCTGCCCGCGGTGGCCTTAACGGAAAGGAGCGACCATGAGAACGGCACAGGTACCGACGATTGCCCTGCTTGCCCTGGCTTTCCTCGTCTGCGCGGGGACCGCCGATGCGGAACTGAAGGTCAGTGTGTCCATCACCGGCACCATCGACGAACTGATGCCGATTCTCCAGCATCTGAAGGATATGGGCATCGGCATCGACGTGACCACCGAGGAAGTCGACGCGCTGAAGGTGCAACTCCACAGCGCCGTGCCGGGGCCCGATCAACCTGCGCCCGCGCCTGCTCAACCGGCCCCGCCCGCACCGCCGAAGCTTGGTCTCTCCCAATTGAAGGTCGAGCCCGAAACCCCCAAGCTGGAGGGCTTGATGCTCGTCTCGGTGCGGCTCAGCGATCCCAATCGCGTGGTCGACACGGTCGCCGCCACGGTCGGCGTATACGACGAACTGAGCACTGACCTCTACGACAACGGCACCCACGGCGACGAGAAGGCCCTCGACGGCGTGTGGTCCTGTGCCCTCAAGGTGACCGACGACCTGGGGTCGGGCGATCACGACGTGAAGGCCATGGCCTTTGATCGCAACGGCGATCCTGTCATGGTGGCCGATCCCGACGGCACGGCGGTGCCGCTCCTGGTCGCGGGCCAAGTGACGGTGGCGGAATAGACGGTCGCGACCGTATCGGGAACCGAAGCGTGAAGACCTGCGGACTGGACGAGCTGCTGGACATCCTCGTCGTGGGCGCGGGACCGGCCGGACTTAGTGTGTTGCCGTTGTCCGACCCCAGTTGGGGCAAGCCCCGGAATGCCCAGGCAGCCGACCGGTTATCGACACCCGCCAGGCGACGCGGGATGCACTAGCACCCCCGTCTGTCGGCTGTGGGCGACCAACGTGGCTGCTATAGGGTCTCCACTTTTCTCACCATGACAACTCCTCCACAGCGTCATCCTGAGCAACGCGAAGGTCTCGTCCACCCGACGAGAACCCGTAGGGTTCGACGCGTAAACGGCTTGTGGTTACACCCACCAATGAGTATGCTTGTCGCGCGTTAACACACCGGCTGCGCAGGGGAAGAACTCGCTCGTATCACACCGCAGAATGGTTGGGGGCAAGAAGATGCCGAAATGGGATAACTTCAAGGCGTGCAGCAGATAATCAGACATATCTGGAACGCGAGAATCGCATTGGCGGCGATTCGAGGCTACATCGCGCTGCTCAACGCTCTCCTTCTTCTCCTAGGTATTGCCAGCGCCATAGCCGTATTCAACTCAGGCCTCCCGATAGCACTCAAGCTTCTCCTGCTGGTGGTTGCTGCGATCCTGCTGGTCGTGGTCTTTGCCTGTCTGCGTTTGTGGCCAGATCTCGTCCAGATTCTGTTTTCAATCGAGACGCATTCCCGTCCGAACACTGCGTCCAGCGCACCTGATGCGGGCCCCTCACTCTTCTTCCTTCGCGCTTCAGGGATTGCTCTCAGAGTACTAGCCATTTGCGCGCCGCTGTTCCTACTTCACCTTTACGTGGCTCTCAGGTATGGCGTCCTCTACGCTCCGGCCCTTGGACTTCTCCTCGCCCCCTTCGAGATGATAGAGGGCGAAGAGATCCAGCTGGCTGGTGACTACGCCGCACGATTGTTCATCCACGACATCTCACCGAGGATCGGCTGGGAAGACCCAGAGACCCAAAGCAGAGTTGTTATCGAATCACCCGCTCTCCCCTTCTCGTGGAGTTTCAATCTCATGCGTCACGTCACGTGGCTCAGCTTGATCGGCGGCTGTTCCTGGCTTGTCGGACGGTGTGTGAAGCCCCTTCTCGGAACCAAAGAAGGCACGTGCGACAGTCGTGGGCGGGTGTGCCGCACTGTTCTTGGGATTGCTTCAGTCGCATCGATTTTGGTGGGTGTTGGCTTCATTGTGTGGCGGGTCGTGTCCCCATACCCGCTTCTTTTCGGGAGAGGCCTGTTCGGGCATCTGAGCGGCTGGTTTCTGTACTACGGCTGGACCTTCGACTCGGTTCAACTGGAGTGGGAAATGCTGCCATCGCTCCTGCTCGAGATGCTCTGGGGGCTCCCGCTGATCTCGTTGATCGTGGAGCGGACTGCTTCCAAGAACAGGGCCGCCGCTGATTCGGGGCCGCCCGGTTCGGAAGGCATTCTCCGCCATCTCACAAGCCTGCATGTTGCTGCACTGATTGTGGCACTGGCCACCTATACCGAGGTCGGCCATTGCGTCCCACACCTCGCACTCTACGCCGTCTTTCCGGAACTCGCTTTCTTGTGGCAGGCGGCAGGCATCGCAGTGGTCCTCTGGATGACCGTCCGGCTTCTGCGGCGGTGGCGAGAGCGCCCGGCAGTGCGGTGGGCGGCAATAGGTGCGGCAGGCCTGGTCGTGCTGGGCAGTTCGGGAATCGTCATGGGCTTGTTCATCAAGTGTGAAGCACTGTTCGTGAGCACGCTCGGAGGACGGTACTTTCTGATTCCGTTTCAGTACTTCTTCGCCCAAGAGAGCCTGCTGAACTACCTGGGGCTTGAAGGGCCAATTCAGCAGTATCCGGCTCTTGCAGCGCTGCACGGATTCACGGGAAGACCCTTTTTCGCCATTCCGACCATTCTCGTCGCGACCAGCGTGTTCTCTCTGTTCCTTTGGGCGGCTTCAGATCTGTTTCGTGTATTGGTGAAGATCGAGCGCAATTTCCGCCTCCGTGCGTCCTGCACGGTGCCGAAACCCTCGCGTGACTGGCACGCCATCAACTTTCTGAAGTACTCCGTGTGGGTACTCATGGGTCTCATCGCGTGTCTCCTGCTCTATCGTGCCTACGTTCCACCTGACGCGCCGTCAAGCGTGGGGCAGGCGCGCGACCTCTCACCACAACTGGTCTTGTATGGCGTGAAGCTGGTGAGCGGATTCTTGTCCGTACACACTCCTACCGGCTTGAGCGCCAAAGCCATCCGTTGGGTTCTTCTGACAGGGTTGGCCGTCGACCTGGCAGCGGTCATCTGTTTCTGCAGGGCCTATTCCTCAGGCGATTCCAAACGCAACATTCGGACCTTCTTCGCGCTCCGCATCTACTGCGCAGTCGTCTATGTCGTCGCTTGGCTCACCAGCGCCATCCTCCTCCTGCTCGCCGTGAAATCGTATCTGCTGGGGCCATACTTCTACGGCTTCTGTCTGCGCAAGATTGAGGGCGTGATTGGGCCCGTATCGAGGAGCGTTCACGAGGACCTGGATGGACGGGTCCTTCTGATGATAAGCCTGATCGGCATCTGCTGGTTCTTCATGAAGTACCTGCTCTTGCGCATAGTGGGCACGGAGCTACCAGCCATTGAAGCAAATACCCGCCAGCCGGACCAAGGCGGCCTGTCAACACGATACTGGGGCGCCAAACTGTATGTGGCTGTCATGAAGACGTTTGCCTACGTTGGCGCTGGATTGCTGGCCGTCGGCCTCACATACATTGCCCACCGATTCGCCCGAGGCACAGGCGAGTTCCTCTTCTTGGAGAGTGTTGTGGTACTCGTAACGGGCACATTCTACGTTATCGTGGCCGCCATGCCGGAACTGGTTCAGTGTCTCCTGTATATCGAATCGCACCTGAGGCTTCGCGACTCGTAGCTCGGCGTGCGTGCTGCCTCTCCTTAGATTCGCGGCGAAACTCCTGAAGTTTCCTGCACCTTTCGGTCAACACCTTGGATCTGCTTGTCTCTTCTCCCCGCCTTTGCGTGAGATTGAATGTCGCTATTGGGCGCGGGACAAGGGAAGATTCTGCGCCACCGCGTGGCCATACGCTGAACAGGATTGGCGCCTGAAACGTTACAATCACGAGACGAGTGCAAGAACGAAGGAGTACGCCATGGGAAAGAGGCGCGCCGTTGTGGGTCTGAGGAACCGCCCGCTTGCTTCCGGGGAGGTCACATGAAGAAGATTCCGCTTCGCCGGAAGTTTGCCATCGCAGGAGCGGTCTTCGTCCTTCTGTTGCTGATCGGCTACGTTCGCTTGCCGGCCGCCGCCATTGCGGGACTGGCCGACTACCCACTCATCGCAGGCAAACCCGCTTTCTACGGGAACACGGATGTATCGCCAATCCAACGACTTTGGCTGAAGGGGAGGATACCGTGCCTGGGCGCGGGGACGACTGCCCCCAGCATCAATGTCAGCGTGCGCTGGAACCGGCTGTTTGTCGCCCGAGTTCACTCCGGACTCCATGTGGGTCCGATGGCCGCGGAGGGTCGA
>JAAEQP010001258.1 GCA_024231375.1 bacterium
AGGGTGGCTGCCTGGCGCGCGCTTGGTGTAGACGACATCCTTGATGTGTCCGTGCCCTGGAGCACCGACCCATCGGTGACGTTCGAGGATTCCCTCATCGCGGCGGGCGAAATGGATCCGACATACCCTGTAAGGGCACGCGATTACACCACGCCGGCCGGCGCGCTGCGCCACGCGGTACGCCAGACCGGTGAGGATCCGGGGGATGGGTGGGTCATACAACCGGACCACGTGCCCCTGTTCGAGGATTACAATATACCTCGCGGAATCGACCATGCAGTGAGCAGTCCGGCGGACGTCGAGCCCGTTGCGTACCTGTTCTGTCCTCCCAACGATGCGGCCCGGTCATGGTTTAGCGAAAGAATGGCGAAGGTCAAGACGTTCGCGGACGAACAAGACGTCGCCGTTCAGGCCTGGGCCGGTTTCGGCATGGACGCGGTTGTATGGCTGTGCGGCGTTGAAGGCGCCATCATGCTTGCGATGGACGCGCCTGATGAATTCGCGCGGCTACTGGCGATAGTGACGAAGGCAGATCTTGCGCGCGCGGAACTCGCCGCGTCTCATCCCGGTGTGGATGCCGTCGTGGCACGCGGCTGGTACTCCTCGACCGACCTGTGGTCCCCGGCACTGTTTGAGCAGTACGTGCGGCCATACATAGAAGCAATGAGCTCGGTGGTCCACGAGCATGGAAAGACCTTCATTTACACTATGACCACGGGCGTCGAAGTCCTGGGTAACCAACTCGCCGATGCCGGCGTGGATGTTCTGTACTTCGTCGACCCCGTCCAGGACGCGCTGCCTCTCGAGACCGCACGGGATTCGTTGGACGAAAGGCTTACTATCGTCGGCGGGATCAACAGCACGACGCTGTCGTCGGGGAGCACCGAAGAGATACGCGAGGGTGTGACCAGGGCGATGGAAGTCCTCAAGCCGACCG
>JAAEQP010001259.1 GCA_024231375.1 bacterium
ATGAGAAAGCAATAGTAGCACAAACCCGCCGCCGCCCGGCAAGCAGCAATGCGGCGGAGATTGCCTTTGTCTCTATGCCGCCGCGTGCTACCATACGCCGGTGTTCGCGCCTCTAGCGGGAACCACCCGCGTTGCCCATCGACTCCCCGCTTCAAGGTGTGGCAGAATGGCCAAACAACGAGAGGATCATCCATGAAGAAACGCATGAACGCACTGCTGTCTGCCTTCGGAGGGCTCGTGATGTTCGCGGTCTTGCTCGTCCCGTGGCGAGCGGGAGCGGAAGAGGTGAATTCCGAGGCCCAGGCCTTGTTGACCGAACTGGAAGCCTATCGCCACACGATTGTCTACGAGACGTTTCGCGATGACAATTGGGAACTCTACGTGGTGAACGCCGACGGCTCCGAGCCCGTCAATCTCACCAACACCCCGGACGTGAATGAACTCTATCCTCATGTTTCGCCCGACGGGACCAAGGTGTGCTTTCTCGTCGACGAGGGCGAAGGCAATGCCATGGTCCGGAGCGTTTGGTATATGAACATGGACGGGACGGACCGCACGCTCGTGGCTGAGTTCGCACGACAGCCCTGTTGGAGTCCGGACGGCACCGCCATCGCCTTTCTCGGCGACGAAGGGAATCCCCCCGCCGTCAAGGACGGTCAACTCGTTCCAGGGGCCAACGATGAATATCAATTCACCTACCTCGATTACGCCACCGTTGGCATTTTCTTCTACGACCTCAAAACCGGCGCCTATCGCCAACACCCGAACAAGGACATCCACCATCTCTACAAT
>JAAEQP010001260.1 GCA_024231375.1 bacterium
ACTGACGCAACAAGTGGGCAGAGATTCGCCCTCCAGGGATTCACGAACCCCACAAACCTTACGCTCCCTGATGGCTACCTCACCGACCTCTTCGCTGGGATGATCGATCTGGCAGGGGCGTTGAAGGTGGACGCGGTCACAGTCACCTCGCCAACGGCCGGTGCTGTCTTCAACCCGGGTGACACGATGATGGTGTCAATGACGAGCACTCCGGCTGTACAGGAAGTACTCATCATGACCCCGTTCGAAACGGTGATCGACTCGGTTGCACCGTTTGGAGCTGACTTCACAATCCCCGACCATCTCGTGGGTTCGCTGACGGTCCTAGTCATGGCCCGGGACGATGCCGCCCTCTTGGAAGCTGAGGCTGTGGAGGTGTCTGTCGTGCCTGCTGGCTCTCCTGAGAACATCAGCGTCACGCCAAGTGGGCCACTCACCATACCCCTCTACGACACACTGGCACTTACCGTGCTCGCAGATATCGCACCCAGCGTGACCGCAGACATCACGTCGAGTGCGGCTGGCACGGTCTACCAATCGTACGACGGAGCGGTCGCCACGGTGTCGCCTGAGGGTGAGATTGCGGGCGTGGCCCTCGGGCTTGCGGATGTCCTCGTCACGAATGGCGAGGTAATCGCCGTTCCTGTGGAGGTCGTCGACGTGGACCATGACGGGGACGGCCTTTGGAGTGGCGACGAGGGCGAGGACGACATCGATGGGGATGGGATACCGAACTACTTCGATCTGGACTCGGATGGTGACGGGCTCGACGACGATGTGGACCCGGATCCGTTCGTGCGTGCGGACGGGCTGCCGCTGAATGGATGGCTGACTCTCGCGGTTGCGCTCGGGGGTCTCGCCGCGGCGTACGTGTGGCTTCGTGGTCGAACCGCGCTACGGAGACAATGTTAACTTTGAGGCGCTAGTGCGGGTTCGCCGAAGGGTCCGTCCCCCGAAGTCGCGCTGACTGAAGGTAGAGCGGGTGCTGAGCATCACGGTAATTCCCGAAAGTATGACCAAGGAGAAAGTGCGGCAGTTGGCGCGCCACGCGCGCGCCCGAAACTGAAAAGGGAGCGGGCGGCAATGAAAGGCAGAGACAACATGCGAAGTATCGGGATAGCGACAGCACTCATCTTTCTTGTAGGGGCACTCATCGGGCAGGCCGCATCGGCCCAGATGACGTGGACCGGGCCGGGGTTGCTCAACACGAACGCGACGACGGATTCAGGTTGGGATAGCACACCAAGACTGGCCACAGACGGCTCGGGCAATTGGATTGCTGTGTGGGAGTATCAAGAGGACCCAATGGCGGACTGGGACGTCCTCGTAGCGTGTTCGTCCGACAATGGCGCGTCCTGGACTGCGCCGGCTCTGCTCAACACCAATGCAGCCACCGACTCGGGGAGCGATCACTATCCGGAGATCGCCGCGGACGGCTCAGGAAACTGGGTCGCCGTGTGGGGGTCCGGTGAGGATCTTTCTGGAGCGGGCGCGGACTCTGACATCTTCGTCGCTCGGTCGACGGACAATGGCGCCACCTGGACAGCGCCAGCGCTCCTCAACACCAATGCTACCACCGACTCAGGATCTGACGGTGGGCCGTATGTAGCCACGGACGGCTCAGGAAACTGGGTCACCGTGTGGGAGTCCCTTGAGGATCTTTCTGGAGCGGGCGCGGACGCGGACATCTTCGTAGCGCGTTCAACCGACAATGGCGCCACCTGGACAGCGCCAGCGCTCCTCAACACAAATGCCACGACGGATTCAGGTTTGGATGGCACACAAGAACTGGCCACAGACGGCTCGGGCAACTGGGTGGCCGTATGGCAGTCAACTGAGAATCTCTCCGGGGCTGGCACGGACAAGGACATTTTCATAGCGCGGTCAACGGACAATGGGGCCACCTGGACAGCCCCGGCTCTGCTCAACACCAATGCGACTGCCGACTCTCGGCTCGACCGCGCGCCCGACATTGCCACAGACGGCTCAGGCAACTGGAGCGCGGTATGGTACTCGAGAGAGAATCTGTCTGGCGCGGGCACGGACTCGGACATTTTCATAGCGCGGTCAACGGACAACGGCGCCTCCTGGACGGCCCCGTCCCTCCTAAACACCAACGCAACTACAGACTCGGGGAACGATGAGGCCCCGCAGATAGCTACAGACGGATTGGGGAACTGGCTCGCCGTGTGGGAGTCGTTCGAAGACCTTTCCGGGGCGGGGATGGACTTTGACATCTTCGTCGCTCGATCGACGGACAATGGCGCCTCCTGGGCCGCGCCGGGTCTCCTTAACGCCAACGCAGCCACCGACTCCTGGGCGGGCGATGTTCTCCCGTCTATGGCCACAGATGGCTCGGGCAACTGGGTCGTCGTGTGGAATTCGTCGGGGAGTCTTTCTGGGGCTGGTACGGACTACGACATCTTCGTTGCGACGTGGGAGACAATCGAATCCCAAGTCAGCTCCGCGTCTCCCCAGTCCAGCACAACTGTGCGCGTGGTGTTTGATGAGGACATGACCAACGACGCGGCGCTGGTGACGGCCGGCAACTACACGTTCACGGGGACGGTGGCGCTGACGGCTGCTGCCGTGACGCGTGTCGATGCCACCACCGTGGACGTGACGGTCAACGAGATGACCCACGGCGCGTCGTACACGGTTGCCGTGGACACTTCCGCATCCGGCCCGACCGACTTGGCCGGGAACCATGTTGACGCCGCGGCCAACAGCGCGGCGTTCACGGGCGTGGGCACGGCGCCGACGATCAGCATCGATTCGGTGTCGCCGGCATTGGCCAAGGATGGCGATACGGTGACGGTCGACGTGACGGCCACGGACGACGTCGGCATTTCGGGCATCCCGTCGGTGACGTTGAACAGCGGGGCCGTGGCGCACCAGGGCACGGTGGGCAGCACGTACACGTACACACTGGTGTTGCCCGGCGGCAGCACGGAAGGAGCCGCCACCATCGCGGCATCGGCGAGCGACGCGGCAGGCAATCCGGGTTCGGGCGCCGACACGACATCTTTGTCCATCGACAACACAGCTCCGAGCGCGCCGACTGTGTCAGGCTCAGCGTTGACCAACAGCGCCACGCCGACGTGGACATGGTCCTCCAGCGGAGGCGGCAACGGTACGTTTCGATTGGCAGTCGATGCGGAATCGGGATGGACGGAGACCGTGGCTTCGGCGTACACGCCCGGCACGGCGCTCAGTGAAGGCGCGCACACACTGTACGTGCAGGAACGCGACGCCGTCGACAACTGGTCTGCGTCGGGCAGTTTCGTGACGACCATCGACCTGACCGCGCCGCAGATCGCCATCGGCGCACCGACCCCGGCCACGACGAGCGGCGATCCAGTCACGTACGGCGTGACGTACACCGGCGCGGACACCATCACGCTCGCCGACGGCGACGTGTCCTTGCTGACCACGGGCGACGCTTCGGCGGATGCCACAGTGTCGGCGGGCGCGGGCCCGGACGAGCGCACCATCACATTGGCAAACTTCACCGGCACCGGCGACATCACGCCGCGCATCGCGGCCGGCACCGCCACCGACCTTGCCGGCAACGCAACCGCCCAAACCGACGCCACACAGGCTGTCACCGTCAGTGGCGGCTCCGAAGTGCCGTTGCATCGAGGCGTGGCAGCGATCCTCATGGCCTGCATCGCGCTGACGGTGATGTGGCGGTTCGGCGGGCGAGAGAAATCGGCGGTCGTCCCTGATGTGTAGAAGGGCTGCGCCGTTGTGGCCAATGAATGGCTCATGTGAGGACTGTTGCGCTGTCGACAGCGTGGAAGGAGAGGACCTTGAAGCACGGATTTCGAATCGGAGTGACGCAGGTGCAGGCCCTGTGTCTGTGTGCGGTTGTAGCTCTCGCGTCGGGTGCGAACGCCGTTGAATGGGAGTGGAACACGCCTGGCGACACGGAAGGATGGACCGCAGGCAACGCGATCAGCTCTGTCGCGTCCTCAGGCGGGGATTTGGTCGCCACCTATGACGGGGCGATTGACCCGTGGATCTGGTCCCCACCCAATCTTGGCCTCGACGCCTCGCAGGAATCTCTTCTAGTCATGAGTATCGAGATCATCGATCCGCTTGTTGGGGCAAACGCGCAGTTCCTGCAAGTCTTCTACCGCCGCGAGGGCTACCCGGGAGACGACTGGGGAGACCATTCATTCTTCCTGCAACTCATGCCGAATGCGGGTAAGAAGACGTATACGGTAAACATCCCGGCTCGGCTCTCAGATGAGGGGAAACCAGCTGACTGGAGCGGCCCTATCGAGCAGTTGCGGTTCGACCTGGGTATAGGCGGATACACGGCAGGAGCGACTTGCCGGATAGACTACATGCGAATCGTGCCTGCGGAAGAAGAACCGGTCTTCACCATTGACCTAGACAACACCGAAGGCCTTTTCAATCAACCCTTCGCTACTCTGAGCGAGTTCCATCCGAGCGATGTGCCAGTCGACGTGGCGGAACACAATCCATTCATTGAAACCTTCTGCTTCTTCAGTGCATTTGGATCGGACCCTGCCCTGCCACAGTTCGAGATATACGACGAGGATGCGACTCCGGTCTACCAATTCGACAAGCTCACTGACAAGATAGACACGGTCCTTGCAGCGGGCCTGACCCCCTACTTGGCCTTGGGGAGTTGCCCGGTCGATATGGCGCGGGACCCATGGGCCATCTCGCCTGTCTACGGGACCATGAGATGTGGACCATCGGACTACGACACCTATCGCACTTTCGTAAGAGACCTGTTTGAATTCATGGATGCCAAGTACGGTGAAGATACTGTAGCTTCCTGGCTATACCGGTTCATGACAGAACCGGACAACCCTGAGTGGTGGACTGACAGCCGCGAGGAGTGGTTCAAGTTCTATGACTACACCGTATCTGCAGTTTGGGAGGCCAATCCCGGTGTCCGGGTCTGTCCGGGCAATATGACCAGGCACCCAGGGAAAGACCCCTTGAGTTGGGTTGTGCCTCTTGCTGAACACCTCGAGTCCGGCGCCTTCTCGGTCCCCGGCGAGAGCCGCCCCTATCTTCCGCCGAGACTCACCTTCTCAGTCTACGCGCCCTTGTGGGTCAACAGGGGAGGCTCACCACAGAGCCTCTTGAACTCGGACATCACGATTAGGGACGCCCTAAGACCCTCTCCTTCTCTTGACAACATTCCTCTGGGGGTTGACGAAGGGTACATTCTCGGCGATGAAGACAGGCAAGTGACATGGGGGCGGGTTGACGGGACCGAATGGGGCGCGGCACACTTCGCCTCCCTGTGCCAAGTGCTGATGGACGACGGATGGACTAGGGCCAGCCTGTGGCGCGCGGGTGACCCGGACTGCCCGCCACCCATGCGCAATGTCCTTAATCTACTATGTGACATGAACGGCATGACGAAGGTTACCATTCCCACTCCCTCGCGGACTGCGTCCCCCGGCGGCTGCGCCAGCGCACTGGCCGCGAAGAATGACGACCGAGTCACCATAATGCTCGTGAACTATCAAAGTAACAGAACGGCCGTCGCTCCTGTGGATTGTCATGTTTCAGTGTTGAACCTTGCCCCCGGCCACTACCGCGTCTTTCACAAGCGCATCGACCATAGCCACGGAAACTACCGCACACTATGGTTGTCTGATTCCGCAGGACTTGTGCCACCTGGCGTCAGCGAATATGACCTGGACCCCTTCAACGGATACTGGTGGGGCGCCGAGGCTGACCAACTCTGGTCGGACAACTACTCGGCCTATCAAGCACTCGCCAGCAACATGGATATGCCGACAACGAACCACCATGTAGATGACTCAGGAGTGCTGGAACTCAGCGTGCATATGCCAGCCCGAAGTGTCTCGTTTCTCTATGTCGAGAGCGTTGACATCGACGGTGACGGACTCACCGACGAGCAAGAAGCAATGGACCTGGACCCGGATACGCCCGGGGTTCAAAATCCCTTCGATCCGAACGACCCCGACTCGACGGGCGACAACGGCTCCGTCGGCCCGGATGGCATACTGGACGGCCAGAACGACTGGGACGGCGACGGCATGACGAACGCGGACGAGTTCACTTGGGGCTACGATCCACTCGACCCGGCCAGTTTCACCGAGGTCCCGATCTCATGGTGGCCCATGGCCTTCGTGATCCTCCTGCTCTGCGCTGCGATCGCGCTCAGGGCGGGGATCCTCGGTCGTCGAAGACGGCCTGCAAGAACGTTAGGAGAGCAATGAGCGAGACGATACAGATATCCGTGCCCACCATCACGACGAACTCGCGTGTACGGGCGTGGTGGCTGGTGGCGTTTTATCGGTACCGGCTTGTGGCATGCCATGTGAAGCCCCGGCTTGCCCTGTTCGGGCGCATTCGGTACATGCGCCATTGGTACCTGGAGCATCGAGACAAAGGGAAGACGGGGTCGTAGGTCTTACCTCATCACGTTGGTGCAGGTCGCGAGTCCGTCACAGGGGGCGACTGCCCTACGGACCACCATTGTTTTTGAAGGACTTACGCAAATCGCGTAAGTCCTTCTTTCTTTCGCGGCACGCTCTCGTGTGCCTCTTGAGGGCTCGTAGTCCCTACGTTTCAAGGGGGTGCAGCTTATGTACAACTTTGGCATTGGATCGAGTGCTTTGAGCCTGCGATCCCGATTCCTGGTCCGCCTCGAAGGTCAGTCCATTGAAGCCGCGGCGTAGACCAGCAGTGCGGCGTAGAGTAGCGTAGCGGCCACTACTAGATTCGTCGGGACTGCGACGACTAGAGTTGCGACTAGCCGGCCTCGTCCGGGTCTGCGCACCAGGAGGACAACAAGAGCGACGAACTGAACAAACGCGTAGCTGTAGGTCGCACAGAACAGGGAGACTATGAACGGCGCGTCTTGGTGTTGTGGCGCGTTTTGGACGATCAATTTCAGTAGCGGGTACCCGTTACCTGCGATCCAAAGCAACGCAATAGCGGAAAGCGTGAGGGCGCTCAGCGTCAAGTACGCGCTGAAAACGCACGTGGTCCATCGGTCGGCGCTATGCTTTCGCCGTCCGAGGAGGAAGAGCGACGATGGCATCAATACGACTAGCAGGAACGCCGGATAGATCATCCACCACGTTCCCCAATTCACCTGCAGTGACCGCTTCCCGCCATACTCTTCAATCACCCGGCTCACTTTGGGGTCGCCGAACGAGTCCGATACATCGAGCGGCGTGAAGCCGGCCTGGTACGTCCAGTTCGGGTCGGCGCCCGCTTCCAGAAGGGTCCTTGTCAGCTCGACGTTGTCATTCCGGATCGCGGTACGCAAGGGATTGACCCGACTTGTTGTCACGCGTATATCTGACAGCGGGTCAGGATTGGCGCCGTTGTCGAGCAGGAGTTTCACAATCGGAACGTTGCCTCGGACCGTAGCAATCGCAACGGGGTGATTGTCATTCCGCTCCAGACGGCAATTCGGGTCGGCGCCGTGCTTGAGAAGCAGCCGCACGATTTCCTCGTGCTCCTGTTCCACGGCTGTCGGAAGCGCCTGAGGGAACAGTTTCGGGTCTGCACCTTCCTCCAAGAGCGCTCGGACAGCGTCCAGGTTGCCTTCTCGCGCTGCAGACACCAGTGGCGGTACAGGTGTCTCGTCGGGCTCAGTGCCCTCGTGGCCACGTGCCGTCACCGTGCCGGACGAGCCTTCTGTCTCACGTCCGAGATCGGCATCGAACGTGACGGCTTCGTTCGGCGGCACAGCAACTTGAAGCGACCAGTGTCGGTCCCGCTGTTTCGAATGGACAACCAACTCGACCTCGCCTGCGGGGAAACGGCGGAAGTAGTACTCGCCCGTCGTCCCCATCGTGGATGTTGTTATGTGTTCCACACCGCTCGGGGTCGTCACATAGGCTTCGACCAGCGTGTTCGGGAAGGGGGTGCCGTCTTGAGTCAGTCGTCCGCTCAGTGCACTGTCCAACGCCAGGAATGAGAAGTCGGCACGGAAAGGTTCCGTGGGGCGAACCGTGATGTCCCGTTGCAGACGTCTCATAGACGGGTACCGGTATATGCTCGAAATGCGCACACTCACGACGTAGGCCCCCGGCGTCAGTTCTTCCGTCGCATAACGCCCCTCTCCGTCGGCCTTGCAGTTGCCTGGCCGCCCCGGCCTGTAGGATGTGGCCAAGGAGACCACGAGCGAAGCCCCGGAAACGGGCTTGCCGTTCTCGGTCACGGTCCCGTGCAGTCTTGCGATTTCCGGCGACGCGCCCCCGGGTTGCTGGGCGGCGCCCGAAGCACCGAAGACCAAGACACAGAGCAGGCCTAGTGAGAACGCTATCTTGATTGCACTGTCAGCGGCTTCGCGTGTAAGGACCATGATCGTTCGCCTCCGCGAGGCGCCGGTCGGAATGAAGGGAGGGGCTACGTCCGACGCTCGCACTTGCCCTTTGCCACCTGTAAGGGGTTCCCGTGTGGGTGCCCCCTGCAAACTGGTCCACGTACTACGAGAGTTTCCAGTCGGTTGCGTCGCTAATACATTTGCCGACGCTACGGTTTCTCGTCTCTCTTCGGTGTCGCGGCGTTGTGGGCGATCACAACCGTGCCATGCGCGGTGTCGTCGATCCGTTTCTCCCCGGTGATCAGGTTGTCGGTGATGATAGCCCGATCGACCCTCTCACCCAACACCACCTGAAGCTTGTCTTCCTTGAATTCACAACCGCGCACAAGGATTGAACCGCCCTGGGCGTCAATCGACGGACACCCTTCGCGCTGGTGGCCCCATTGCGCGAATGTGCAGTCACTGAAACCTATCGTGCCGGTCCCGTCCACGACGGCATTGCGGTTACACGGGCCCCAGAAGGCGCAGTTGTTGAATCGCACCGTCCCTGAATTCGTCTTCTCGACGCGGATCATGGTTGGGTCGGGACCGTGGAACGACACGAATTCGCCGTTCGTGATCAGGATGCCATAGGGCGAACTCTGCTCGACCACCAGCGACGTGTGACAGTCGTCGGCGCCGATCCCGAGAAAGTTCCCGTTGGTCGCTCCGCGTTCCGTCTTGATGAATTTATAGCCCACGTTGTAGCCGAAGCAGAAGGTGTTGTGCACATAGTGCCAGTCGGTCTTGCCGAAGATGAACCCGACGCCATTCTCCATCTGCCACTGGAACACGCCCTCGTTCATCGACCACCACGGATTCCAATGCACATTCTCAATGCGGCCGATGTCGTAGATGCTGTCAACATAGACGCCGATGTGCAGCGGCTGGCCGTGCACGTTCCGAATCAGGGCGCGCTGGTTGTGGCTGGCGTCGATGGCATTGAACGGGTTCAGCAACTCGACGTTCATGATGGCTGGATTGTTTCCCCGCATGGCCACTGCGTACGGATAGGGCGTGGGTTCGTCGGCGTCGGGATCCTGGTCTGGGTAATACACGCAGACGCCCCCGAGCGACGAGTTGGTTTGCAGCGTGATGAACGGTGTCCCCTCCTCGCTGCCGGCGCCGGCCCGCACCAGCAGCACGCTGCCATACACCGGTTTCTCGGGGCTGTTGTCACGGATGCCGGCATGGGCGGGGGAATAGTCATACGTGCCGCGCAAGGCCACTTCCTTGGGGAACGTCAGTGTGTTGGCGAAGCTGTAGCGTCCAGTCGGCACGACGACCACGCCACCTCCCGCGGCCCCGGCTGCGTCCAGCGCAGCCTGGAACGCCGCCGTGTTGTCAGTCTGACCATCGGCGATGGCGCCGAAGTCCGCAACACTCCACTTGGATTCCTTCACCACGAGATCATCCTCCGCGCCGCTTGCCGTCAACGAAAGGACGACGACACCACACAACAGCCCCGCTATTCTCATTCTGCACACTCCCAGCCACAGTTGGCGCCTTCTTCGCAATGCCCAAGACTTCCCGTATGGACCTGCCATCGGCCAGCGCCGATGGGTCTGTGCAGTATGATCGCGGCGATCAGTGTAGTCAACCTGTCGTCTTCAGCACGAACTGCCTGCTCGCGTCGTGGATGGTCGTGAATTCGCCCGCGGCGACGGCGGCGCATAGGGCGGCGCCTGTGGCGGCTTCTTCGGTGTGTCGGGCGACGTCTACGGGCATGTGGAACCGGGCGGCGAGGATGTCGCGGAGGAGGGGATTGTGGCGGACGCCGTTGCCCGAACCGACGAGGTATCGACGGCTGGGGGCGCCGGCGCGTAGCATCTCGTCGTACAGCGCGTGGAAACGATCGGCGAGGCCCTCCAGGAGCGCGCGCGCCATGTGGCCCGGCGTGAAATTGGCGTCATCCATTCCGTGCCATTCGGCTCGTGCGTTTGGTTCGAGGCGCGATCCGGCAAACACCGGGTCGCAACGGAGTCCGTCCACGCCCGGCGGGACGGCGGCCGCCAAGTCGTTCAGCCGTTCGTAGACATCGGGCGTGTCGCTCAACCCGAAGACCTGCGCGCCCACGCGACTCATGAAGTCGCGCAGCACCTGATACGATCTCCCGCCGCTCAACTCCGATCCTACGAGCAGAAACCCTCCCTGCAGGAACGGGCGGAGATCCAGGATATCCGACGAGACCGCGTCCTCCGTGTACGCGGACACTTGTCCCCCCGTACCAACATTGACCAGTACACTGTCCGTGCTCTTGGCCACACTTCCCGCGAAGCTGGCCTGGTTGTCGCCGCAGGCTACGCTCACGGGTATTCCCTGGGTGAGCCCCGTCTCGCCAGCCACCTTCCCGGACAGCCCGCCGGCTCGCGAACATGAAGTTCGCATTTCCGGAAACCAGCGGTCCTCAAGACCCAGGGCATAGATGAGATCGGCATTCCACCGGTCGGCCCGCACATCGTAGACACCGGCGCTTGCCGCGTTCGTGGGATCGGTAGCGATGCCTGCGCCGGTCAACTGCCCCACGACGTAATCGGGGGCGAAACACGCCGTTGCGTCGCTCGGCATGGCGTCGTTTCGCGAAAGCCAGAACAGCGTTGACGCCATGTATCCTGTTGCGGGACGGCATCCGCTCGCGGCGAAGAGCGATCCGCCAATCGCAGTCATCCCCTCGAGATAGGTTCGTCCGTCACTCGCTTGCTCCAGGCATCGCGCATCTTGCCAGCCGACGAACGGAGTGCACGCCGCTTGATCGCTTCCGACGAGGACCATGCCGTGCATCTGTCCCGTAACGCCCACGCCCGCGACATGCAAGGCGGGTATCTGCCGCGCAAGATCTGCTACGAGTGCGATGGCGCCTGCTGTCATGGCGTCCATGTCCCACTCGGAACGGCCTAGAGAGCGATCGCTGGAGGATGTGACTTCGGCACTATTGGGCGCGACCGCTTGGGCCAAGGTTTCACATCGGTCCGTGTCAATTGCCACTCCGGAAATGGATGTCGTACCCACGTCGATGCCGATGTGAAGTCCCACTTCAGCCTTCCTCTTCTTGCGTGGAGGCCCTGGTCCTGATGCACCTGCTACGCCGTCGCCATCAGGTTACGAACGTACTCTCCATTGCGTTTGAAGTCGGCAATGCGATCTTTGGAGGGGGCACTGGTCTCAAGGACGTACCAGCCTTTGTACTTAATGTCACGAATGGCCTCGGCGACGGGTTCCCAGTTCAGCGGACCTTCCCCGAGAAAGTGTTTGCCATCCTTGAAATGGATCTGGCAAATGAGGTCCTTCAATTGGCGGATTTCGGCGGGTGCGTCATAGCCGTTGGAGGTGGAATTACGCACGTCGTAGTACACGCGCACGGCGTCGCTCTGGACGCGGTCCAGGATGGCGAGATTGTCTTTGGCAGAAAGCGTGTTCTCCAGGCCGAGGATGACGCCCAACTTCTCCGCTTTGGGCGCGCCTTCCTTGAGGCGTTCGACGACGCTGTCCACGCAAGCCTTCTTGAGCGTGCCGTCCTTTTCCCGGAGGTCGCCTTTACCGAAGAAGGCCATAAGCATGATTTGCACGCCGAGGTCGGCGGTAGCTTCAATGGACTGGTCCAGCCATGCAGGGGCGCGCTCGTCCGTGGCGAATGGACTGCCGTTCAGCAGACTGCCCATGGCTGTCGAGGATATGGAAACGCCTGTCTTGGCGATCGCGTCTTTGTACGACTGCCTTAGGGCCGGGTCGGCAATCTTCAGTGTATCCGCGGCACTGCCCACGGACACTTCGAGTCCGTCCAGTCCCGCGCTCTCTGCCCTGGCGAGACCTTTCGGGTTGCAGAAGACGCCAAACGACCAATCACAGGCGCTCAAACGGATCTTCGGCGCGGAACCCGCGAATGCAGGCAACGATGCCAATGCCATTGTGCTCGCGGCCATGCACGTCGTGTGTTTCAGAAAGTCGCGTCTTGTGATGTCCATGATGTGCCTCTTCCGGTTTGAATTGCCAGCCTCGTGTGCGCATTGTGCCACAGACGGGCTGGCATCTTCCTTACTTGTCATGAAGCGGTTACTGTTCCTCAACACGGTACAGGTGCGTCTTGGTACGGAGCAGGAGAGCGTTCCCCGAGACCGCGGGCGAGGCCCAGAGTTCACCGTCGAGTTGGTTGGTCGCCAATTCGCGGTATTCGCGGCCCGGCGCAATGATGGTTGTCGCGCCTTTCTTGCTCGAGTAGTAGATGCGGCCCTCCACGGCCAACAACGACGCGCTGAACTTGCCGCGTAGACGCTTCGTCCAAACCTGCGTGCCTGTCGTCGCTTCGGTGCAGATGAAGACACCCCGGTCGCTCATGGTGTAGAGCAGGTCGTCGACAAGTACGGGCGACGACTCGTGGGGACAGTCCTCGAGCATCTTCCAGACCACGTGCGAATCCGTCACATCGCCCACGCCGCCCTGTTTGATCGCGTACAACTGACTACCGCCCGGGTTGCCGCCCGTGTTCACGAACAGCAGCCCGTGCCCGTGGATAATGCTCGATATGGTGCTGTCGTCGCGGTAGAGAACCCGCCAGATCTCCTTGCCCGTGCGCGGCTCGTGTCCGGTCACCATGAGAGCGCCGTTGCTCACCATTTGCAGTTTGTCGTCAATTTCGACGATGACGGGTGTTTGGTACGACTTGCGGAACACGCCCTGGATGTCTTCCGTGTACAACTCCGCCGGTCGGTCGTAGCGCCACACGGTATCGCCCATCGTCTTGTCCAGCGCCGCGATGAAGTGTTTGTCCGTGCCTTCGAGATGGACGATGAGAAGGTCTTCAAAGAGAATGGGGGAGGACGCGGGGCCTTGCATGTGGTCGCAGTTGAGGTCGGTGCGTTTCCACAGGATGTCGCCGGTGGCGGTATCGACGCAGGCCGTGCCCAGGGACCCGTAATGTACGTACACGCGACCCTCTTCGATGCACGGGGACGGCGTCGCGTACGAGTTGAGCGGGTTGATGTGCTGCGGATTCTCCACGCGGAACACTTCGATGTCGTGGATGACGTCGCCCGAATCCAGGTCGAAGGCCATCGCGTAGAGCACCTTGCCGTCCTTCGTGGCCGTAGTCAGCCAAACCTGGTCGCCCCACACCACGGGCGTCGAATGGCCGAGGTCGTGGATGGGCGTCTTCCATACGACGTTCTCCGTCTCCGACCAACGGAGCGGGAGGGCTGTCGCGTCGGTATGGCCGTCCGCCGTGGGACCGCGCCAATCGGGCCAGTTCCCGTCAGCGACTGCGGGGTACACGGCCAACAAGAGGATAAGCATCAGCAAACAAGATCGCATACGATTCTCACTCCCAAGAACTCTTGTCCCTCTCACGAGGGACGGACTATTGTCAGTGTTGACTGAGTCAACCAGAATTCGACGGCGGATGCAAGGTTGAGGAATCGGGCTCTGAGGCGTTCTTGCGTCTGACAAGTGATCTATGGCGTGGCTCAGTGCCATATACTGAGGCGGAAGGTAGGCGACTCCGCGGGTGCAGCGGTATCAGAGGAGGAACGTTTGAGGCGATCAGGCAAGAGAACCAGAGCGAAATGGATACGGGCGGGATACGTGGCCCTCGCCATCGTGGTTATCGGCGCGGTTGGATTCGCCGCGCATGCATACCGCCGGTCCCTTGCTCGGGATGAAAGCGAATCTGCCATGAGGCAGGTCTTCGCTGCCTTGCAGCAATACGCCGAGGCCAGCGCGGGCAACTATTACCCCATGCGATCGGCCCAACCCGGAGTCTTTCTTCCCGACATGGACGAGTGGGCCAAGCTGGGCAACGGGAAGGCTGAGTTCGAGGAAGCCTACGAGGTCCTCACAGCAGACGACGACCGCCCCTTCTGCTACCTCGGCTACGCCTTCGTGAACGAAGCCTTGGGGCATCAGCTACTCGACCAACTGGGGAAGGGTCCGCAGGCCCTCCGCGGAGGCGGCTCAAGCCTTGAGGAGGAACCTTGGATCACTGACTCGCATTCCCCTGAAGTCGACGATCCGCACCCGTTGCGGAAGGGCGTGGAGCGGTGTTTCGTATGGGACTGGGTCTTCCATGGGAATCCGCCCCGCGACGATCAACTCGCCGCTCCGATACCGATTCTCTGGCAGATGCCTCGGAAGGAAGGTGACGTTGTTCCGGTCCTCCGCCTGAACGGCTACGTCGAGTTTCACAGGTACCCTGGCGAGTTCCCCATGTCGCCGTTATTCATCAATCGGCTGAGAGGGGTGATGGGACTACCGCAGGATCCCGGCTTCACCACGGACACGCCAATCTTTCCACTCGTCCGAGAGATTCTGGAGACCGGGAGCCGCGAAGCGGGTCTGGGTGTTGGCTCGTTGCTTCATTTCGATACTAAGCCCTCGGTCTCGGTCGGCAATGCACGGGGATACCGGATAGAACTCATGGGCGCGGAGATGGTGCTGTTCCCCGAAGACGCCGACACAACCCTCGTTTCAGCAGATAACCTGTTCGAGCCGCCGGAAGGCGAGCGCTACGGGCTTCCCTATTGGTCCGCGATTCGGTACATGGGTGAAGCAAGAGGCTATCAGTGGTACGGCGCGATGGCCTACGACGATTTCTTGTTGTTGCAGCGGGAGTTCGAGTTGACGGGTGGCGATAGTCTCTACTCCGCTGCAGTGAGCTACTGGATCGACGAGGAACCCAATTGGGTCTGGTTGATGGATGATCCCGGACACCAGAGGAAGCCCGCGGAGATTTGTCGGACCCCGAGTTCCTTGGCTCGGTATGTGCATGCGTATATCACCATCCGGGAGAGCAAACGGCGTCCCGTCCTCGATGAGGTCATTCACGCGACGGCCGTTCTCTGCGGTTCCGAACGCGAGGGCTATGGCGTCTACGCCTTTCCGACGCCTGAGATCGTATCCGAGGCGAAGGATCGCCTTGTTGCGGCGGCAGAGAAGGACCCCGAAGCAGCGGCCACCTTGGCGCTTCCTTACGTGCTTCGGTACCGGGTTCGGGGACCTCGAAGCAAAGCCACACCCGACAAGGTGGAGTTGCTTCGAAGACTACCCAGAGACACCCTCGTTCCCATCATCCGGCATCTCGCGATCAACCTTCAGGACCGCGAGGAAGCCGCCTTGTGCAAGGACCTTCTTCTTCAACTCAGACAGGCGTCCGCAGACCAGTAGGAGCAACCTTCCTTCGTCGAGCGGCCAGGGCGATCTCACTTGGTCCGAGTAGAGTCCGTTCTGTGCAGTTCCGTCAGGGGCATGAAGTCCCGGAAGGGACGACTCGATCTTAGCCCCGTGCTTCAGCACGGGGACACCGCGTCCCCTCAAGGACAAGTCCCGTAGGGACGATCGAATCCACATGACGCCTGGAGGCCGAACCGTCCCCTTCCTCTCGTGTCGGCGCCGTCGACTCGCCCGGCAGCCGCCCCTGGTCCCCGCGGCCGGCGCGGGTTCGGTCGTCCCTGACGGGACTTCGTCGTTGGGGCTGGGCGGATCCCCGCACTGGAAGTGCGGGGCTGAGCTCGGGTTGTCCCTTGCGGGACTGGCGGGATCCGGAGGCAGCGTCAACCAACGGCAGTCCTGGCCAATCATCGCGGCGTTTTGGTGCGATTGCCCTGGGTGGCAAGGCCTTACACGCATGCCCACCTCGAAGATCTGATACCATAGGGTTCAGACACCTCACGGCGGCAGAAAGGGACTCGAACCATGCTTGGAACAAGAAGGTCCTCGACAACCGGTACACTTGTACTCGCCGCGGCTCTACTGCTGAGCGCGTCGGCGGGATCGGAAGCATCCTCGGCGGATCCCAAGGAAGGCTGGAACTTCGGCTTCAAAGAGTTCGTGATCGCCGCTTGGTGCCCTCCCGCCTTGTCGGATGCGGAATACGCGCTCTACAGCGACGCAGGCTTCAACATCGTCATGTCTTCACGCTATCAGTCTCCCCAGACGGCCCTGGACCTGGCGGCCCGGCACGGCCTTGTCGTGATGATAGACACCTACACCAAGAATGATCAGCCGTGGGGAGGCACCGCCGGGGAGTACACGTCCCATCCCCTTCATCATCCCGCGACGTTGCCGGAACTGAAATGGCTCCACGCACGCTTTGGCGACCATCCCGCACTCGCCGGGTACCTGCTTGGCGACGATTACGGTCAGTTGCCACAGGAACTCATCGACACCACGGACTGGATGCGTCAACACACGCCCCATCTGTTCCCCTGGATCTGCCAGA
>JAAEQP010001261.1 GCA_024231375.1 bacterium
AGGAGTCAGCACATGCCCGCCAAGAAACACAACTTCACCCTTATCGAAATCAAGGCCGGCCTTATGGTCATCGCCGCCGTCATCATCTTCCTGGTCTTTGTCGCGGCCGTGAATGGACTGCGCCCTCCCAAGGAGATGAACACCTTCTACGCCTATTTCAAGGACAGCCAGGGCCTGAACCGGCGGGCGGACGTGCGGTTCGGCGGCACCGTCGCCGGCCAGGTCATGTCCATCGAACTGGACGAAACGCGGCCGACCGAACTGCGGGTCACCGCACAGGTGAGCCCCAGGTTTCCCATCAACGCCGACTGCGTCGCCATGATCGGACAAACCACGCTCACGGCGGAAAAGCACCTTGAGATCACGACGGGCGAGGAGGATGCCGAACGCCTGGCGAGCGGCGCCGAGATTCAGACCGGCGGCGGCAGCCTGTTCAACCAGGCGGACGAAATCGCCCGCAACGTCAACGAGGTCGTCGAGCACGTCATTGACCTGCTTGGAGTGGACGATTACGCGGAGGACGAAGAAGAGGCCGCGCAGAAGGAGAAGGAAGAACTGACGACCGTGTCTGATATCTTCGCCGATCTCGGGAAGACCGTCCAGGAAGGTACGGGATTCGTGAAGGACGTCCGCGGGGTGGTCGAAGACAGCCAGGACGACATCGGCGACAT
>JAAEQP010001262.1 GCA_024231375.1 bacterium
AAGGGAACTGGCGGAGCTTCGCGAAGAGCTGACGCGCCGCCGCGAAGCGGCTGAGGAAGAACCGGCGTGGATCCAGAAGGGGATCGAAAGGATGGAGTACGAACTCGACAATATGGCGCGCAACGCGGTCACCGTGGCTGTTCCGGACACGCGGCCCCCGGCGATGCCCCGCACCCCGTGGTGGTGTCAGGAGTGTGATCGACACGTCTTCACCTGCTCCCACCCAAGGCCAGGCGGGAGTTAGGGCCAGGGCCACGATGGTGGCCACGACGACGACGCCGGGACGTTGCCAACCGGTGTATCAACGACTGCCGCCCAGTCCTGCATGGCGTTGACCAACTGCAGCGCGGCGAGGACGAAGCAGTCGTTGCCGGCGATGTTTCGCGCGTCGGAGATGCAGCGACCAGGAAACGGGGCAGCGTCCGCATACAGTCGCACGACCTCGCGACCCGTGTGGAGACCATCCCAGTTCGTGACTGTGTCGTCATTGACCTTGTTCCATGCCCCGTCGTGGGTGCGCACGAGGGCGTAGTAGTGGCCTGGGATGTACACGATCCGCGCCCGGCAGGCCAGGACCGCGCTCCCCACGGTCACCTCGTCCTCACCAGACTGGAGGCTCTGTCCCACGGCTATGAGGTAGCGCGAACCGTGGTCCCAG
>JAAEQP010001263.1 GCA_024231375.1 bacterium
GACCGCGTCCTCTTCAGGGCGAACGGCGAACTGGATGTGCTTGATGCCCGCCCGCACCGCCGTCTCCGCGTCTCCGCGAATACCGGAGACCATGGCCGGCGGCGTCTCATGCGCCAGCAGCATGTTCTTTGTGTTCTTGGGATTGCCGATACCGTCGTTGAGCAGGTCCCAGTTCAGGCTGTCGGCGCGCCCATCAGGATGGCAGCTGGCGCAACTCTGCCAGTGCTGGAAGCAGAGGGCGGCATCGTTGAAGAACATCTCGCCTTTACGCACGACGGAAAGCGGTTGCTCCGGTCCCATGGCAATCGACTTCGGCCTCGGCACGCCGTCCGGATTGAAATCCACCACACCCAAGGTATCGGTGAAGTACTCGGCGACATAGGCGTTGGTGCCGACCACCGCAAAACCACGCGGTCCGTTACCCGTCAGTTTGATGCGTTTGCGAAGGCCCACGAGGAAGGAAAGATCGTTGGGGACGTCATCGGGCGTCAAGGAGACTTCAGAGACCTTCTCGCCTGCCGCGACTTTGTCCATTTTCTCGTGCATGGCCGCCCGGTCAATGACGCTCAGCTCGTGCGTTCCCGCATGCGTAACGCAGACGAACCGGCCATCGGCGGTGCACGTCACGGCCCAGGGGTTTGCCGCGCCGAGATCGACGTCGTCCAGCAGCACCGTGTTGACGAGTTTCTTTTCGGCAACATTGATGATGCTCAGTGCGTTCGTGTTCATCCACCCGCGTTCGAGCTGCGTCGTCGGCAACTGGTACCGGCCGAGGATGTGGGCAATGTACGCGTACTTGCCGTCCGGGGATATACAA
>JAAEQP010001264.1 GCA_024231375.1 bacterium
CCGACCCGGTGACGGCGTTGGTCATCCGTTGCGAGGGCGTAGAGTACTCTGATTTCCCCACAGTGGAATGGACCCTTCATCTGAAGAACACGGGGACGGCAGACACGCCTATTTTGAGCAATATCCAGCCTCTCGATTCGACGTTTACGCGGGATTTGGCTGGCGAATTCATCCTTCATCACCACACGGGCGACAACTGTACCGCCGACAGTTTCGAACCCCATGCCGATTCCCTCCCTCCCGGATCGGATCGCGCTATGGCCAGTTCGGGCGGCCGTCCGACAACGGGCGCCTTTCCCTATTTCAACATCGAGTCTCCGGGCGGCGGCCTTATTGCGGCAGTGAGTTGGGCGGGCCAGTGGAAGGCGCAGTTCACTCGTGACGCGACGAATGGCCTGCGGCTTCGCGCGGGTCAGGAACTTACTCATTTCACGCTGCATCCCGGCGAAGAAGTCCGCACCCCCATGATTGTGCTCCAGTTTTACGCGGGGACCCGTCTTCACGCGC
>JAAEQP010001265.1 GCA_024231375.1 bacterium
CCACGTGGCGGTTCACGGCAAGCAGGAAATCGATATCGACAAGGCATGGGAAGAGATCGCGCACCCCACGCCGACCAATTGGGATTACGAACCCGTCGAGGCGAACCGGGCCGACCCGAAGGACTCGCGAATCACGCCCTGCTACACCGGCTCGCACCAGTGTGGTCAGTGTCACAAGGGCCCCGAGTACGGCTTCCAGTACAGTCGCTGGCGTATGAGCCCCCACGCCCGGGCCTATGCGGTTCTGGCCACGCCCGAGGCGCGCAAGATCGCCGCCGACATGAACGTCGAGGGCGATCCGATCCTGAGCGAAAAGTGCCTGGAATGCCACATGACCGCGGCAAACACGTCGGAAGAGAAGTGGATGCCGACTTACTCGATCGACGAAGGTGTGGGTTGCGAGGCCTGCCACGGTCCGGGAAGCGTCCACGAGGCGACCGCCGAGGTTGGGCATGCCTTTGCGGAAATCAAGAAGAGTCTTGCGAAGGTCGACGAACAGACGTGCACGCGCTGCCACAACGGCATCCATGGCAAGCAGTTCGACTACGCGGCCTCCTTGCAGCGGATTGACCATCCGACGGAACTGCCGCAGGTGGCCGACGAACCACAGTACAAGAACCCGTTGCGGCTCACATTCCGCCCGAATTCAAATGAGCTGTGGG
>JAAEQP010001266.1 GCA_024231375.1 bacterium
CGATCGATGCCGTCGTACAGGTCGACCTCGTTGGGGAAGTTGCCGAAGTCCGGCAGGGTCCCGAAGCGCTCGTGGTCCACTGCCTTCATGAGCCGCTCCATGGCGTCGGGGTAGGACGACGGCCCGCCGTGGTTCTCGATGATCACGTTGATGCCTTTGGAGTCGCCGTAATCGCACAGTTTGCGGAACGCGGGCACGGACCGCTTGATGAAGGCCTTCAGTTCCTTCGGAACGCTCTCGGTCCCGCGTTTGGCGCCGCCCCAGTTCATGCGGATGGAGTGGCATCCGAGGTACTGGGCAATGTCGACCCATTTGGAATGGCGTGTCACGGCGAGTTCGCGCGCTTCTTCGCGGCGGTCGCCGATGCTGCCTTCGCCGTCCACCATGATGAGCAGAATCTTCACCTTGTTGTCGTCGGCGTTCTTCATCAGTTGGTCAAGATACGGCTTCTGCTCGTCGAAGGTGCCGCGAGAAGATTCCAGCATCCGGTTGACCAGTTCGATGGCCTCGATGTCCCACTCCTGGCGTGCCAACTTGGGCATGTCGAGCATGGGGGTCTTGCCGTCGCC
>JAAEQP010001267.1 GCA_024231375.1 bacterium
AGTAGCTCCCGACGGGTCGGCGTACGTGAGTCGGGTAAGGGACTCGCGAATCATGAAGTTCTCTCCAACCGGTGAATTCCTTCTGGAATGGGGCGGGGAGGGCACGGGCCCCAGCCAGTTTGACCACGCCAGAGACATGGCAGTCGGCGCTCTGGGATATGTATACGTCGTGGACTCGCAGAACTACCGCATCCAGAAGTTTTCGGCAGAGGGAGAGTTCATACAGGAGTGGGGAGGATTCACTCTCCCTACAGGCATCGCTGTGGACAACAGCGACGGGGAGCAGGTCTATGTTGCCGACACCAACGGTAGCCTGATCAAGAAGTTCACATCGGACGGCTCACCCCTCGGGCAGTGGGAATTCCACGGCCCTACCAGAATCGCCGTTGATACTGACGGCATGGTATACGTTACGTCCCAGCACCAAGTGAACAAATTCACGCCGGATGGCGAACATTTGACAGGCTGGGGGTCGTACGGGTCCGAGCCGGGCAAGTTCGATATGCCCTCAGATATCGCTGTAGGGGATGGGAATACTGTTTATGTTAGGGACAACAACGGACGGGTGCAACACTTCACCTCGAACGGCCAATTCCTGACGCAATGGACCAGTAGGGGAAGCGCGCCGAGCATGTTCATTGAGCCTACGAGCGCTGGCAGCGATAGCGTTGGGAACGTGTACGTAGTGGATGTCTTCAATGATCGCATTCAGAAATTCGACGCCAATGGACATTTTCTCTTGGCCTGGGGCTCCGTCGGTAGTGAACCTGGCCAGTTCAGTTTCTCGTACTATGTCGGTGGCATCACCGTGGATACCACCGATGTCGTCTGGGTGGCGGACCCGTGGAACAACCGCGTGCAGAAATTCACTACACAGGGGGAATTCCTGTCTGAATGGCAAGGAATCAGCAATCCTAACAACATTGCAGTGGACAGAGCCGGAATGGTTTACGTCACGCATGTCAATGACGACTATGTTGAGAAGCTTTCACCGGAGGGGGTGTCGCTTCTTCTGTGGGGCGGCACAGGGACGGTTGATGGGACGTTCGACGGCCGTAAGGGGATAGCCGTGGGGCCAGATGGGACGGTGTTTGTCGCGGACGCGAACAACGACCGCGTCCAGAAGTTCGATGCGAACGGCACATTCTTGACCAAATGGGGAACCTACGGCACCGGCGACGGCCAGTTCGACTCGCCGCGCAGCGTTGCGGTTGACGCCTCGGGAAACGTCTATGTTGGGGATTACAACTATCGCATCCAGAAATTCAGCGCGAACGGCGCATTTCTGACGAAATGGGGTAGCGGGGGAACGGGACCAGGCCAGATGCGCAGGCCCCCGGGCATAGCGGTGGATGCTTCGGGACGCGTCTACGTAGCGAACAGCAGCAACAATCGCGTTCAGAAGTTCGTGCCAATGGACCTGACGGAGAACAGCAAGGCCATCGTCGTAGCAGGCGGCGGCTCATTTGATGGAAACAACCTGTGGGACGCCACGCAATCTTGTGCCAATTTCGCGTATCGAGCACTGAACCACCAGGGATTCACGAAGGAAACCATCTACTACCTCTCTTCGGACACGGACCTGGACTTGGACAGCAACGGCGAGGCGGACGACGTGGATGCGGATGCCACGAACGCGAGTCTCCAGTACGCGCTGGAGACGTGGGCGGGTGCGGAGCACAACGGGCTGCCCACGGGTGATGTGGTGGTGTATTTGGTGGATCATGGTGGACCGGGCACGTTCCGGATGGGTCCGTATGAGACGCTGGCATCCACGGAGCTTGGGTCGTGGTTGGACACGCTGCAAGCAGCGGTGTCGGGTACGGTGACGGTGGTGTACGACGCGTGCGAGTCGGGTACGTTCGTGGCGGATTGCGCCGCGCCCACGGGCTATGAAGACAAACGCATCGTCGCGACCAGCACGTCGCCGGGTGAATCGGCATATTTCGTCACGCAAGGCACGGTGTCCTTCTCGAACTACTTCTGGACGCAGATCTTCAACGGCGTGCCGGTGGGCACTGCCTTCGACTTGGCGGCGCAGGCCCTCTCGCAGACCTACGATTACCAGACGCCGCTATTGGAAGACAACGGCAACGCAGTTGCCAACGACACGGGCGACGGAGCGCTCGCGGCCACGACGCATATTGGCAACGGCGTGCAGCAGTTCTGGGAAGGCCCGGAGATCGGCGCGGTGGTGGGCGAGCAGACCATCAACGGCACGAGCACGGCCACGTTGTGGGCCGATCCGGTGACGGACGACGACGGGGTGGCACGCGTGTGGGCCGTGATTCGTCCGCCGGACTACGAACAGGAATCGTCGTCGAACCCGGTGGCAGGCCTTCCGACCATCGACTTGCAGATTGCAGGTGGCGACCGGTTCGAGGCGGATTACGATGCGTTCACGACGCCGGGCACGTACACGGTTCTCATCTACGCACGGGACCGGGTGGGCAACACGTCGGTGCCGGTATTGACGTCGGTGACCGTGACGAATCCGCTCAAGCGCCGCGCCGTGCTGGTTGCAGGTGGGACCACGTCTGACGTGGATTGGCCCGCCTACGAACGGACGGTGACGGTGGCCTACGACGCGTTGCGGTTCCAGGGTTACGACGACGAAGACATCTACTTCATGAGTCCCATGGGTCTCGCGGGCGTGGACGTTGCTCCGAGCGTGAGCAACATTCAATGGGCTCTCAGCACGGCCCAGAACACCATGACCCAGGACATGATGCTCTACCTGGTGGGACCCGGCAGCGCGTCGGGCTTCATGGTGAGCGGCACGGAAGTGCTGGACGCGCCGACCTTGGACGGCTGGCTGGATACGCTGCAGGCCGCGATTCCCGGCACGATCACGGTGGTGTACGACGCAGACCAATCCGGCGTGTTCCTGCCGGACCTGACGGCCCCAACGGGGTACGAAGACCAGCGCATCGTCATCGCGAGCGCCAGTTCGTCGCAACAGGCGGCGTTCCTGCGGTCCGGCACGATCTCCTTCAGCAAGTTCTTTTGGGTCCGGGTGCTGAACGGCGCAGACACCTTCGAAGCGTGGTCCTATGCGCGTGCCGCCATGCGGTTCGCGGGTTACGGCCAGACAGCGCACTTGGACGACCCGGCCGACGGCCTGACGCATCCGGTCTACGACGGGATCGTGTCCCGCGACCACTACATCGGCATGGGCATTCTGTTGGCGGGCGACGACCCGCTGATCGGCTCCATCGTGGCTGCGCAGGACCTGACCGGCACGGACTCGGCGACCCTGTGGGTGGATGATGTGACCACGACGGGCGTTATTGACCGGGTCTGGGCGGTGGTGACACTGCCGGACAACGACGTGACGACCGTGGAATTGCTCGACGTTGGCGGTGGGCGTTACGAAGCCGCATGGAGCGGGTTCGGTACCTACGGCACCTACGGCGTGGCCGCCTTCGCGACGGATACCGAAGGCAACGTGTCCGCGCCGGCCGAGACCGAGGTGCGGCGCTTGGACGGTCCGGATGCCTACGAAGACGACGACACGGCGGCGACCGCCACGTGGACGGGTCTGGTGTATGCGGGCGGTACGGTGCAGACCCACAACTTCCATGACGCGGGCGACGCGGACTGGGTGGCCTTCGACAGCACG
>JAAEQP010001268.1 GCA_024231375.1 bacterium
CGCGGTCCAGGAGTTCCGGGAGGTCCCGGGGCGACCTCGCTAGACCGACTGTCGAGCCTACCTGCGCACCACCCACTCTGGTTCCTGCCGCGTAACCGGCAGAAGTCGGGGACCAGGTTCGTAGTGCGCCCTTGAGGGCGTTCCGGGTTCTTTGGCCGACGACAAGAACGCCCCAAAGGGCGCACTATGAACCCGCCCACTTGAGCGTGGCCGGTGAATCGGTCAATACTGCCATCCCGCCGAACACTGCGGCGGGATGGTAACGTTGGAACAGGAGGAGTCTTCCCCATGAGTTCGATGAAGAGACGTACGTTCCTTGGTGCCTGTACCACGGGTATCACAGCGGCACAGGCCTTAGGCGCATCCGAGTCCGCGCAGGCGGCCCCAGCCGCGGACAAGGCGAGAACCACCTTCGTGAGCAGCCGCGCGGACGGGCGTTTCATGGACACGGCCGGTTTCATGCAGGCGTACATGAAGGGCAATCCGCCGAAACTCGCCTTCCATCCCGATATGAACCCCAAGGCCTTCCCCAATTGGCGCGGACAACTCCGCGAGAAGCTGCTCGAACTGCTGGTCTTTCCCGATGTCCCGGAGCAGCCTGCCCCCAAGCGACTGTGGTCCGAACCGCGCGAAGGGTATCGACTGGAGAAATGGGAAGCCTACCCGGAGCCGTACAGCGTGGTGCCTTTTCTCATGTTGGTCCCGGACGGCGTCACCGACAACTCCCCCGCTCCCGCCGTCATGTGCTTCCCCGGATCCACGCTGAGCAAGGAGAACCTCGCGGGCGAGCCGGAACTGCCGCAATGCCCACCGAACAAGCGAGACAAGTGGAAGATCGAAGACAACCGCATGGCGCTGCATTTCGTGCGTCAAGGCATCGTAGCCGTCGCCTTCGACAATCCTGCGACCTGCGAGACCCAGAGTTCCATACGAAACCGCGTGGAAGTCACGACCTGCGCCATCTGGACCGGACGCAACTACCTTGGCGTCTCCGTCTTCCAGAAGGTTGGCGTCCTGGAATGGTTGGCGCGGCAACCCTACGTCGACAAGTCCCGCATCGCCACCTGCGGACACTCGCTGGGGTCCGACCCGGCGGACTGCCTTGGCGTACTCTACCCGGATCTGGTGAAGGCCGTGATTCACAACGATTTCTGTTGCGACTGGCGCGAACGGACCATTGCCATGAATGCCTATCCGGGTGGCCTTCACCATGTGGTACCGGGCATGTATGCCTGGTTCGACGCACCCGACCTGCAGGCGTCTCTCGCGCCGCGGCCGCTCCTGTTCACTGAAGGAGGACGTACCCCCCACCTCAACCGAATCCGCGCCGCCTACCGGCTCCACGACGCCGAGGACAACCTCGAGATCCACTACTACGACAAGTACGCGACACCCGATCAGCGCCCCTTCGACGATGCCCCCATTCCGGAAGGTCTCAGTGACGAAGAGTACTTCCAGTACGCCAACGTGGACGTCCCGTTCCACTGTTTCCGGCCGAAACGAGCCGTGCCTTGGCTGGCCGAGGTGTTTGGGCTGCCGCTGAAACCCTTGCTGCCGTCGCGAAGTTGATGGGCGTCCTATCGGCCGCGAAGCAACTGAACGAAAAGGCCGGGGCTGCGCGGGCGTCTCAGCGGCGTCGCTTGACGCCCGAGAACCCGGCCACCAACTCGCATCGGCGATTCTTGGACCAGGCATCCTTCGTGTGACCTTCCACGGCAGGCTTCTCTTCGCCGAAGCTCACGCATCGGATAGCCGATTCGTAGATTCCCAGACGCACCAAATGGACTTTCACAGCTTCGGCGCGCTGTTGCCCGAGCGCCATGTTGTACTCTTGAGTCCCCCTTTCGTCCGCGTGACCAGTGATCTCGAGGCTCATGCCGCCACGCTCACACATCTTTCTCATGACCTCGGCGTCGTCCCGAAGCGTCTTCAGCGCATCTGGGCGCAGTACGTAGCTATCGAAATCAAAGTAGACAGGTGCGAATTCCTTCCTGAGGTCGACACAGATCCCCGACTCCGGATCTGTCTCAATGGTCGGGATGGACGGGTCGTTATCGACCATCTTGAAGTCGTCTCCGCTGTTCGATCGGCATCCAATTGCGAGAATGCAAAGTATGGCGATGCCTGTACCCGAGGTCATACGCAGCAAACTGGACATGGTTCTACTTCTCCTTATCGCCCAACCGGTTGCCCCCATGACTCTACTCAACTGACATAGAGTTGATGCCTTCCGGGTCGCCAGAGTTCCCCGGCAACAAGACGAGAAGACACGTTCCCCTCGCTCAACGTCCCCCACTCTGCGCGTAACCCAACGGTCGTCTCGCCACAGTCGCGCCGCCGCGTCGGTTGGGGTATAATCGAAGCTCAGTGGAAGAGGCAACCATTGACGGGGGTACGTTCATGTATATCGGTCGAATTGTGAGCATTGCGATGACGGGCGACGGCGCGCTGTGTGGCGCGTACCGGGTATCGAGCCGGTCCTTTCCGAACCGGACCGCTGTCGTGTCCGAAACCAAAGTCAGTATCGTGCCCAAACCCGGTTTCGAGACCGATGTACAGAAGAATCCCTACATCGCCTACAACTGCGTACGCATCATGCGCGAAGGCGCGGTGGCCGTGGTCAGCAACGGCAGCCAGACCGACCCCATCGCCGAAAAGGTCGAGATGGGCGCACCGGTCCGTGACGCCATGGTTTCATCCCTTCTGGCATTGGACTACGAGAAGGACGACTACAACACCCCCCGCATCGTGTCGGTGGCCGACACGCGGGACGGGTCCGGTTGGTTGGGCATTGTGCGCGACAATGGGTTGAGCGTTCGCCGGATGCCGCTGGAACCGGGCCGCTTCTTCTACGTGGCGACCTATGAAGAGAACGACGTGCTGGACACGCTCTCGGGCGCGTTCACGGCCGATTCGGCCGACGCTGCCTGCGATTTCATGTTGGGCGGGGGCGTATTCGCGGAGCGGACCAATCCTGTGACAGCGGTAGCGGCCCTCGCGACGGGCGCCGGATTCGAACTCAAGGTAAAGGACGCGGAGCAATCCTGATGGCGACCTCGTTCGAAAGAGAACTGGACCAACTCATCCGGGCGCGGCACTCGATCATCTATCTCCTCACGTGGGAGGAGAGCCGGGCGCACCAGTTGCTCATGGACCTGGCCGTGCGGCGAAAGAAGTCGCTGTGCGAATGGTCGATTACGGACGGGTTGCGGCGGGTCCACAGCGGCGGCGAAACGAAATCCCAAGGCAAGCGGACGCGCGAACCTTTGGCCATGTTGAACGAGATCCTGCAATCGGACGAATCGGCCATCTACGTGCTCAAAGACTTCCATCTGTACATGGAAGCACCTGAGATTGTTCGGCAGATGCGCGATCTCGGGCATACGTTGCGGCACACCAAGAAGACCATCATCATCGTGTCCCCCGTTCTCAAAGTGCCGGAGGAATTGACCAAGGCAGTCACGATTCTGGATCTTCCCATGCCGACCTACGAGGATCTGCGCAAGCTGCTCGATGAATGCATCCTCGGTCCGGCGGCCTCGCGCCGGTTTTCGGTGGACCTCACGCCGGATGACCGCGAAGCGCTTGCCAAAGCGGCAACCGGGTTGACGCTGGTGGAGGCGGAAAACGCGTTCGCACGGGCCATTGTGGACGATGGCGCACTGGACGGCAGCGACGTACAGGCGATTCTGGGAGAGAAGAAGCAGATCATCCGGAAATCCCAGATCCTGGACTACTACGATGCCTCCGAAAACATCGCGGGCGTAGGCGGTATGGATTTGCTCAAGGACTGGCTACGGAAGCGTGTCCGCGCGTTCACGGACGAAGCCCGTCGCTACGGCCTGCCCCAGCCTAAGGGCATGCTGCTCATGGGCGTCCAGGGCTGCGGCAAGAGCCTGGTGGCCAAGACCATCGCGTCCTCGTGGCGTTTGCCCCTCCTTCGCATGGACATGAGCAGAATTTTCCAGGGGTACATCGGCAGTTCCGAGCAGAACATGCGGAAAGCCGTGAGCTTGGCCGAGGGGTTGGCGCCGATCGTGCTCTGGATCGACGAGATCGAGAAGGCCTTCGCGGGCGTGGAAGGATCGGGCAGCTCCGATTCGGGCACCACGGCACGCGTGGTCGGCACCTTTCTGACCTGGATTCAGGAGAAGACGTCGCCCGTGTTCGTCGTGGCGACGGCGAACGACGTGCAACACTTGCCGCCGGAGCTTCTGCGCAAGGGCCGTCTGGACGAGATTTTCTTTGTCGATCTCCCCCGCACCCGTGAACGGGCCGAAATCTTCCATATCCATCTGACGCGTGCGAAGCGGGACCCCGCGAAATTCGATCTGCGCGCGTTGGCAGACACGGCGCGTGGGTTCAGTGGGGCCGAAATCGAACAGGCCATCGTATCGGCCATGCACGACAGCTTCTTCGACGGCCGCGAGGTGGAGACAAACGACATCCTGCAAAGTCTGCGCGAGACGGTTCCTCTGTCCACCACCATGCGCGAAAAGATCGAGACCCTGCGCGTATGGGCCCGCGACCGCGCGAGACCGGTATCGTCGCTTCAGATGAAACCTGAGACCGGTGGCAGCAATGGATCGGTTTGATTGGCTGGAACTGGACCAGGAGTCGGACGCGGCCAAACGCGCCACGCCCGCCATCCGCACGCGACCGACAGACGGGCCCTCCTTCTACCGGGCCGCGGGCGAGATGCGCCAGTCGGGACACTTCAAGGCCGCGGCCGACTACTACCGGAAGACGCTGGCCTTCGACGACCACCACTATGACGCGTGGACCGAACTGGTGGACACGCTTGTGCGCGCGGGGCAACTCGATACCGCGGAACAGGTGTCCACGGAAGCGATCGAGGCGTATCGCCGCGTGCGGCCGTTGTACGCGGCGCGCGCGTTGGTGTTGGCGCATCAGGGACGGTGCGACGAAGCGTTGCCCATGTCGGACGTGAGTGTAGAAGGTGGCGACCGGTCATGGTACGCTCGGTGTGTGCGTGGCGAATTGTACCTGCACATCAACCGTAACGACCGGGCCGGAGCGTTGGCCCTGTTCGAAGAGGCCATGGAACTGGCGCAACAGGACTGGAGGGCACCGTTTCTGGCTGGGGTGGGGCTGTTGGATGCGGAACTGCCCACGCTTGCGGCTGGTTTCTTTGCCGACGCGGCACACCTCAACCCGCACGCGCCGGTGTGTTGGCTATGTCTGGGAGACGCGTTCCGCGATCTGCGCCTCTACGACCAGGCCGGGTTCTACTACCAACGGGCCGTGGAACTGGAGCCGACCCACGAGGTCGCCCGCGAGCGCCAGAAGACGACGGGATCCCTGGTGTACGGCCTGATGCGTGCGTTGAACCGGCGATCGATGATGGAACGTTGGAACAAGCTGTACGAGAAACACTGAGACTACGAGGAGCGAACTGAGCATGACGAGCGTGTATGTATCGCCTTTGGTGGAACGGGTTGCCACGAAGGAAATGGCCCAACTGTGGAGTCCCCAGAAGAAGTTCTCCACTTGGCGACGATGTTGGATCGCGCTGGCCGAGGCGGAACAGGATCTCGGCCTCCCCATCACTGACGAGCAGTTGAACGAAATGCGGGCCGCCGTGGACGACATCGATTTCGAGGCCGCCAACCGCTTCGAGCGCGAGACCCGGCACGATGTGATGGCCCACATTCATGCGTATAGTCTGAAAGCGCCCAGCGCGAAACCCATCATTCACCTGGGCGCGACGAGTTGTTTCGTGACCGACAACACGGACCTCATCCTGTTGCGTGAGGCCTTGGATCTCATTCTCGGACAGGCGGTGAATGCGTTGGCGCGCCTGGCGGACTTCGCGCGGAAGTGGCGCGACCTCCCCACGCTCGGATTCACCCATTACCAGCCAGCCCAGGTCGTGACCGTCGGCAAACGCGCATGCCTCTGGGCGCAAGATCTGCTCATGGACGTAGAGGATATTGAGGCCGCTATCGCGCGGCTGCGCTGCCGCGGCGTCAAGGGTACTACGGGCACCCAGGCCTCGTTCCTGGCATTGTTCGAAGGCGACGGCGACAAGGTGCGCGAGTTGGACCGGCTGGTTGCGGAGAAGCTGGGATTCGAGTATTCGTATCCCGTGACGGGGCAGACCTACCCCCGCAAGATCGACACGCACGTGTTGCGCGTGCTGGCTTCAGTTGGTGAGAGCGTCCACAAGTTCGCGACCGACATGCGGCTGCTGCAGAACCTGAAAGAGATGGAAGAACCCTTCGCCAAGAAGCAGGTGGGCAGTTCGGCCATGGCCTACAAGCGGAACCCCATGCGGTCGGAGCGGGCCTGCGCCTTGGCGCGACATCTCATGGTTGCGCCGCTCCATTCCGAGTTCACCACGGCGGTTCAGTGGTTCGAGCGAACGCTGGATGATTCCGCCATCCGGCGGTTGAGTCTTCCCGAATCGTTCCTGGCGTGCGACGGCATCCTGAACCTTTACATGAACATCATGGAGAACCCGGCCGTCTATCCGAAGGTGATCGAGAAACGCCTGCGCGCTGAATTGCCCTTCATGGCGACCGAGAATATCCTGATGGCGTGCGTGAAGAAGGGCGGCGACCGCCAGGTCCTACACGAGGTCATCCGTGCACACGCGCAGGAAGCCGGACGCCGCGTCAAGGAAGAAGGCGCCGACAACGATCTCCTGGGACGGCTTGCAGCGGACCCGGCCATCGGGATGACAGTGGAAGAGATCGACGAGACCCTGGATCTCAACAAGTTCGTCGGCCGTGCGCCACAGCAGGTCGACGAATTCCTGGAAGGCTTCATCGACCCAATGCTTCAACGGCATGCGGACCGGCTCGGGGCCGAATCCGACGTGCGGGTGTAGGTCTCTCCCCTACTCGCCAGGCTGAATGAGGGAGCCATCGGCGTCAATGCCGATGGGACCGTCCGACGGCCAGGTGCGGCCGTCGCTCTTGGCTAGGAACTCGTCCTGGTATAGGGCGAAGGCCGGGCTAATCTCGATGGGCACCGTGACATCTCCGTCGCTATCACGTGGCAGACTGCATCCCGCGGCCTCCAACCAAGCTCCCCAATGGTTCCGCATGGACTTCCACGCCGCCACGACGCTGTTGGTGCCCTCGAACACTTTGATGGGCGTGTACTCACCCATCCGTTGAATTTCCAGAGCCACCGGCTCGTGGGCGATGAAGCGGAGCGCGTCAAAAATGAACGTCTCGAACTTGTAGCCATTGGGCGCATCAGGCTCGACACGGTCGCCGGCCTCGTTCACAAAGGGGATCTTCTTGTTGGCGAGATGCCAGGGGAAGTCGTCGTACCGATTGCAGATTTCCTCGACGAAGTCGACCGACAGAATGTGAATGGCCGGGTTGCCTGCGAAGTACATGAGCTTTCCGTCTGCGTCGGTCTCGAGCAATTGCGGGTAGATGTCGAGTTCGGAGTATTCAATGGTGCGGTATTCGCCGTCGCACAGGCAATGAACCCCTACAGCTTCACGCGGCTGGTTCTTGCGGTGAACCTTGGACGACATCTGGGCTTTGCGCGACACGTGGTAGCCGATGAAGAAGGGATCGGCGACCTTGACGGCGAGGTTATCGACCTGGAAGTAGCTGAACGTGTCGATGCCTCGGCGCCGCGCGTCCTCGGTAATGCCGTTGTCGACCAATGCGGGGATGGTGCCGCCGTGGCCGTTGGGATTCATGGCGAGGCTGCCGGGCGTGTCGAGCATAAACTTGCCTCGGTCATCGACGCAGGGCACCATGCGCTGCTGGAAGAAGACGATGTCGTCTTCCTTGAGTCCGAAGAAGTCGTGTTCCTGGAAGAACGCCTTGGTAGCGGCGTGGTTGGTGTTGCTGACCATGATGTACCACGGCAAGACGCACCCGTACCGGCGCTGGAGATTATGGATCTTCTCGGCGTGGAACTGGAACAGGGATTTCTTCGACACCGGGCCGATAGGGTACGCGCCCTTGGGACCGTCGTAACCGAGCCGCGTGCCTTGTCCGCCCGCTACCAGCAACAGCCCGACGCGGCCAGCGCGAAGGGCATCTTCGCCCGCATCCCACGCTTGCTTGGCCGAGGGGTCGCTCAGATCCGCCACCGGCAACGACGAAACCGGCACGATATGGTCGAAGTGTTCCGCGGGGGGCTCGTTGAGAATCCACGCGTCGATCAACCGGTTCATGAGCGCGAAATCGATGCTGTCAATCTGGCTCAACAGGTGCGATCGGTCGGCTTCATTCAGGGATTCGACGAAAGCGAGCACATGCCCCTGCCCATGTTCGGAAAGCCGGGCACGGGCTTCGGATGAGGTCAAGGGCATCAGTCAACACTCCGTGACCGCCCAACGGCGTTGATCTTGGCCCGCTGTTTCTTGTTGGGCAACAGAACAGGCTTCGTCCCCGTCATCAGTTCGAATTTCGACCCGCAGGTGTCGCACAGGCCGTACTCGAATCCGGGAGCTTCCAGATACTCTTCGCACTTGGGACAGGCCGGCATACGCTTGGCATACAGTGCGGCGGGGTTCGGGAAGTCCATGCCGCAGCAGAGGCACTTGCGCATGCGGTTGACGCGTAACCATACACGCGAGAAGGTGCGGTCGGCGTCACACTCGCGGCAATGGGCCTCACGCGCCATCAGTTGCTGGGCGTCCGCCTGGGGCGTGGCGTTGGCAGGGGGTGGGGCAGCGCCCTGGTTCTGTTTCCGGTTGAACAAGGCCATTCGGTCTATCCCTTTCTGTTGATCTTCTCGTCGGTCCGCCTGGGTTGCGCGGAGTGATTACCACCGATGAAGGAGGGGCTCCAATCGGTCGCCGGTCAGGTCACTGGGCCGCCTGATTTCTCTCCTTGCGAACGGTGGCATACACCCGCATGGTGTGTGGCACGGCGCGGTCTCCCGACTTCACAGTGAAGGCCACGGTCTCGCGCAGCAGGCCGGGTTTCGCGGTAGGCTTCACACTCACGTCGATGCGCACGGTGCCGGGATCGGCCCCCGGCCTGGAGGCAACCGTGAGGTCGTCGCCCGACACTGACAAATCGGCCACTTCCACCGGCACGGGAGGAGGTGGGGCTGGGGCGTCCCGTTCGGATCCTTTCTTGGGTTTGGCGGGCGGCTCAGTCCCCGCGCCCCGGACCAGCGCCGTCGCGATCTGTTGGTCGCCCGGAACGGCACGTACCCGCGCGGCCAGCATCGTGGGTTCGACGACGTAGAAGGATCCCACATCGGCGTGGATCGTGCACCGGTAACTCGGCACGCGTTTGCAGGTACTCTTGATATCGAAGGTGCCGTAGAACGGTCCGGTAGGCACATTGGGCAGGAGTTTCGCCGTGATGGCGAACTCGGGCTTCTTGGGTTCGCGCCACTCGGACTCTGGACGGCGTTCGAAGGTGACTTCGTAGTATTCGGCCTTGGTCTTCTTCTCGATTTCCTTGATCTCGATCTTCTCTTTGGCCTCTTGACGGAGAATCAAGGTGGCCTCGGGGATCTCCCCCTTCTCAACTTCGCCAAACTCGAACGCGACAGGTTCGAGAGAGAACTCCGGATCGACCGAGGCCAGCACGTCAAGGGATACGGTGCCCTTGTGGGGGTCGTTGGTCCACACCGTCAGTTGCCGTTTGGCCGAGAATCCCTTGACCTTGTCCGGGTAGAAGGTGACCTCCACCTTGCCTTCGGCGCCGGGCATGATCGACTTCGCCCCCTCCGTCACCTTGCCGGTGGTACAACCGCACGAGGTCTTTACCTTGGTGAGCCTCAGGGGGGCATCGCCCTCGTTGCCGATTACGAAATGGCCAACCGTCGTCTGGTCGTTGGGCACAAGCCCCATATCGTAGAGGGGCACGCCCTCGACCAGCGTAACGCGCAGGTCGGCCCGGGGTTCGCCCTTGCCTTCCACGACGGCGGGTCCGTCTCCACCACCGAGCCGGAACACGGCAAAGAACACGAAGGCAACGATGGCGCCACCGATAATGGTGACCAGATGATTCGCTCGCAGTTTCATGACCTGGACTACTCCGCCTTGAACCGGACCCCGTAACGCTCTTCCGCTTCCATGAGATTTCGGGTCAGGTTCTCGTATATGGGTTCCGTGACCGTCCGATCAAGTTCCATTCCCATGAGCAACGTACCCACGACAGGTTCGAACATGGGCATGATCAAACGGGCCTTGGGACAGGCCCCATGGATCCCGGTGCGCATGGCATCGATGAGCACGGGACTGCTGCCCTTGAACACGCTACCGGCCATGACCACCTCGAATACGTCACGGGTCATGTCCAGTCTTCGGGCAACCGCATTGACCATAGTGGCCAAGTACCGTCCGCCTGCTTCAAGGATACCACATGCAGCGCTATCGCCTTCAAACGCGGCGTCGAACACCAACTTGGCCATGGGTTGGAGCTGGGCCTCCGTCACCTCGCCGCGGTACACCTTATAGAACAGGTCCTCCACGTCTTTGGCGCCGCCCTTCTCTACGAATTTCCCGGCAAGCAGCGTAGGCGGAATGATCTCGTCGCGGGCCTGCCAAACCCGGACAAGCCCGAGCCGGCCGAGGTCGGTGCCACTGCACTCGTCGCCGAATTCGCCGCCGAGCCCGCCCACGCGGGATTCCTCGCCAGCGCGGTTGCGCCCGGCGCACACGCAGCCCGTGCCGCACGCGATGACGATGCCGACCGGTTCGCGGGTGCCACCGCGCAAGCCGCCCATGGAATCGTTGCGAAACGCGCGCGGCGTGTCGCCCAGGAGGGGTGTGAACATCTTCTCCTCGAGCATGTCATAGTCTTCCGGCAGGTCCGCGCCTGCGATACCCATGCCCACGCCGGCGATGTCGGACATAGCGAGATCCGCGTCCGCGAGAGCACCTTCGACCGCTTTGCGGTTCTCGGCAGCCGCGGGCTCCACACCGTCCACTTCGTAGTTGCCCGTACCTGCGCGTCCAAGCCCCAGGATGTTGCCTTCCGCATCGCCAATGAGACAGAGGGTTTTGGTCCCTCCCGCATCGATTCCCATGTAGTAGTTCATACCGCCGTGAATCCTCTTGGTCTTGTGGTTCGCCGTCTAGGCGCGACGCATCCAAAGTCGCAACATGGAACGCGCGCGGGACGCTTCGTCCCGCGCGCGTTGCGCGTACATTCACTGGCCGGGGTTCATCAACCGCCGGAAAGATTCCGCAAGGCCGATTTGGCCCGGTCGCTTGCCGGCGCGGTCGGGTACTTCTGTACCAACGCCTCAAGCAACGCCACGGCTTTGTCGGTCTCTCCGATCTTCACGTGCGCCACCGCCTGGTTGAACATGCTCGATGGCACCTTGTCGCTGCTGGGAAAGTCGGTGCGGAGCTTCTCGAACTCCGTAACGGCCTCCCGGTACTGCTCCAGCTTCAAGTGGCATTGCCCCTTCCAGAACTGGGCGCGATGGGTGTAGTCGTTGTTCGGAAACCGCGTAAGAAACGCATCGAACTGCTGCCGCGCCGTATCGAAATCCTCGCTATCCATCAGCTTAAGGGCTTCGTTGTAGGCGGCGACGGCGCTCGTCGATACGGCCGGAGTAGAGACCATAGGCGACGTTGATGTCGTGAAGTCGTCGGATGCCAGATCGTCGCGCTCCCCAGCAGCGCCCGGGCGGATGACCTCCGTCGGAGGCGCGCCCATGTTGGCGGGCGGAGCGGCCTTGGTGCCGGGCCCATACGTCGTCAGCCCCTGGCTCCGCGCCATGTCATTGGCCAGCTTCTCCAACAACTGCTGGATGGCATCAAGCCGTACCTGATTCTCTTCCACCATGGAGGAGAGCTTGCGCACTTCGATGTCGTTCGCCTCAAGCCGGGCCGCGAGATCCGCCGTATTCTCGCTCAGTTGCGAAACGCGCGGGCTGAGATCCTTCTCGAGATTCCGCACGCTTCGGTACGTCTGGAACGTTGCCGAACGCTGTTCCTCGTCGGTAACGCATCCAGAGACCAATGCCGTGAGGACCAAGACGCTGACTACTATCGAAATGGATCGCATATCCCCAGCCTCGTATGGTTATTTCGCTTTGTTGAATTCGCAGCGGCGGTTCTTGGACCACGCGGATTCGTCATGGCCGTCGACCGCGGGCTTCTCTTCGCCGTAGCTGATGGTGACGAGACGGTCGCCCGAGATACCCAGCTTCATCAGGTGGGCGCGTACCGCGAGGGCGCGACGCTCGCCAAGGGCGAAGTTGTATTCCTGCGTACCGCGTTCGTCGCAGTGACCTTCGATCTGGACGATCACTTCGGCAAGCGGGGCCTGCTTCAGCTTCTCGGCGTTGCGCTTCAGCGAGGCCAGTCCATCCGGACGCAAAACATAGCTATCGAAATCGAAGTAGACGGCCTCAAGAGCCCGCAATTTCTCAAAGATGAGCTTCTCGAGCTCAAGCTTCTCGTTGAGGCCTGTGCTCGTGCCGGTGCCAGTCCCGGTCCCCGTGCCGGTAGTCCCGGTACCGTCGCCGCCCCCAAGGTTGATCTCGGTATCATCTTTCTTACATCCAGGCGACAGAAAAAGCACCAAAGCAAGGCAAAGAGCGCCAACCGTCATCGTCCAACGTGAGTTTCTCATGGTATCCTCCACAAACGACCGCCTAATCCAGCGTTCTCTTACGACACAACGGCGCGATGGTAACAGAATCACTGGGGACGGTCAATAACAGTTCAAACCATTGTATATCCTGACTCAACGAAAGGTTCCAACGTCGCGCCGAAGGTCTTTCGATTGATCCGTTCAAGGCTGCATGGGGCGTGTCCCCCCGGTCCGCTCCTCGTGCTCCCCAAGTCGGGGATTCCGTCTCCCCCGAATTGCCACGGACCCTCATGCGAAGTCTCACTAACTACTTTATACAGTATGCGCAACCAATTTAGCAACAACATTTTGCGTATCTTGGAAAATTGCCTGAGTACCTGGTACCCGCCAAGTCCTGACCGAAGCA
>JAAEQP010001269.1 GCA_024231375.1 bacterium
CCGCTCCATCCCGAACAGAACCGGTCTTCGGGCTTCGCCTTCGACGCCTTCTTGGTCAATCCACGCCCCCGCGGCCAGATGGAGCCGATCCACGTTTCGGGATTCGCGCCCCAGAAACAGTAGCCCAAGTCGTCCCCTTCTTCGGTCAGCCCATACTTGTCGAACAGGTCCAACAGGTAATCTTTGCGCGTACGGCTCTCCTTGGCGTGGAACTTGTCCTGACTGCTCACGTCGATCCGGGTGACGTGATGATCGAGCAGTCGGACAAGCATCGGTTCGTCCAGGAGATCGCCGTTGGTCTGAATCTCCAACCGGGTCTCCTCCCCGTATTTCGTATGCAACTCGTTCAACGCCTCAAAAAGTAGGTCGGGCCAAACGAGGGGTTCGCCACCACTCAGAATGACCTTGCCGACGGGCACGCGGGCGGGATCGGGCAGATGCGCCACGCACGGCGCCACGGCGTCCAACTCCAGACCAGGCGCCCCCGGCATGGAGTCGTTGTAGCAGTGGCGGCATTGCTGGTTGCAGTCGCGAGACAGTACCCAGTAGATCGAATCCATGGAGGTTGTTCAGCTCTCTGCGGTTGTGGACACGGTCGCACCCGAGCCCTTGTCCTACTACGTAACGCGCTTCCGCTTCAAGCCCAACCCACCCATCCGTGGCAATTCGGCGCCCGGATTCTTCACCCGGAGGAGCCGGCGCGCTTGCGCGGAGGAATAGGTCCGCAGTACCATCATGTTCTTGAGAAGGTACCGTTCGTCTTGCGGTGCCGCTGAGTTGGCTGGGGAACCCGATGAGGAGTCGAGTGATGAGAACGTTTGTTCTAGCTGTTGCCCTGATGGTCGTGACTGTTGGCTTGGCAGGAGCCGCCGACTCACCTCAGTTCCGCGGCCCGAACCGGGACGGCAAGTTCCCCGAGACCGGCCTGCTCAAGCAGTGGCCCGCGGCCGGCCCTCCGGTCGTGTGGGTGGCTGAAGGCATAGGCGAAGGGTACGCGTCGGTTTCGGTCGCCGGCGACACCATCTACGTACCGGGCATGGTCGGCAAGAACCAGGGGACGCTCTTTCTCCTTGACCTCGACGGTGCCATCAAGGGACAGGTGCCCTATGGCGAGGAGACGCTTGACAAGCAGGCGCCGGGTCCCCGATCCGCCCCCACCATCGACGGAGACCGGGTCTACCTGATATCCGGCCTGGGCGTCGTCACTGCGTTCCAGCGGCCCGACTGCGGCATCGCGGGGCAAGTCGACGTGATGCAGCGTTTTGGCGGCCAGAAGATTTCGTGGACCCTCGCCGAGTCGCTGCTTATCGACGGCAACAATGTGATTTGCACGCCGGGCGGTCCCGACGCCAGTGTGGTAGCGCTGGATAAGATGACCGGCGATACCGTCTGGACGAGCAAGGGACTCAGCGAACCCTCTGCCTATTGTTCGCCGGATCTGTTTGAAGTCGGTGGCCGCCGCCTCATCGTCACCATGACAGCCAAGTCGGTGGTGGGCCTCGACGCGGGCACGGGCGCGGTGTTGTGGACCCATCCGCACGAAACCGATTACGACATTCACGCCGTGACCCCCGTGCTTGGCGGGGACATGCTCTACTACACGGGCGGGTACAAATCCGGCGGCGGCATGCTCAAGTTGTCCGCGGACGGTTCGTCGGTTGCGCCCCAGTGGAAGGACTTGGCCCTCGACTGCCAGCACCACGGCGTCGTGCTCGTCGACGGGTACATCTACGGCACCAGCCACCACACCCGCGCCCTCGTGTGCCTCGAACTGAAGAGCGGCAAGGTCATGTGGGAAACCAAGGACGTCCGGCAAGGCGCGCTAATCTATGCGGACGGCATGCTCTATATCTACGAAGGCCCCAAGACCGGTCGCGTTAGCCTGGTGAAGGCCAACCCG
>JAAEQP010001270.1 GCA_024231375.1 bacterium
CGCTTCGGGCCCCTCGTTCTCCACACGCGTGGTGTGGCCGACATCCCACACCACGCCCACACGGTCATCCGGAATCCGATCCAGAAGAACCCGCACGTCCGATGCCGCCACCCAATGGTCATGCGTCTCAATGCCCCATCGGACCTTCTCGGCACCGTCGAGCGCAAGAATCCGCTCCATGGTGTCCGCGGCAAAGGCGGCCAGCTCCTCACGTCCGCACTGCTCCACATCCCCACCGCCGAACACACGCACACCCGGAGCGTCCAACTCGACCGCGACGGCGAGCGTTCGCCGGGCTTCTTCCAGGTTCTCATCAAGCAACTCAGGTGCACACACTCGAATCGAGGACGAAATGCAGCTCACGGCAAGCCCCGCGTCCTCGAGCAAGCGCTTCGTGCCGGGAAGCCCCGTCGTGAACTCAGGCGCCTTCGTGATGTCCAGCGCCTCGCCCAATCCGCGGAAGTCCACGGCGTCGTATCCATAGTCCGCCAAGTTGCGCACGACAGTCGCCAGGTCCCAACCCGGACACCCCAACGTAGTTGTGGAAGTCTTCAAACGCGCCATGGTCTCCCCTCTCTCGCTACGGCTGTCATTCGGCCGGCTGCGCGACTGTCTTGCCTTCAAGAGCCCGTTCAATCACAAACTCGATGATGGCCACGCCATCGTCA
>JAAEQP010001271.1 GCA_024231375.1 bacterium
CCTCGCTCTCCCGGTCCTGCCACAACCGGATCACCTCCGGTGGAAGGTCATGTCGAAGCAATTCCGTCATCTTCATCGGCCTACCCCTTGTCCCAATGACATACCGCGCTTCTATCACTCCACAAATATACTGAATATTTGTACAGATGTCAACTGGGTTGTTGGAAGGGAAGTTGGCCAGGCGGAGCCCCGCTGCTGCGACCGCATTGCGGTCACTCCGTGAACACGGCCGCGCCGTAATAGGGCCGCGCTCTGTCGCGGCCGTCACCCAGCATAGACATGAAGATGGCCGACACGGAGGTCGGCCCTACCCCGTTGCCGCGTGTGCGTTGCGATCGCCGCGTGAACCGGACATCACCGTGGTAGGGGCGCGCTTCATCCCAAACTTGGGGACTGTGGAGCTGTTGAAGAACTCGCGCTCATTCACGCTTCGATCGGCCGCAGTCCGGCACCTCGTGTGCAGCGCTCTCAAACGACGCTGAGAACAGGAGCAAAAACGCCGGGACTGACCCCAGCGAGCGTAGCGAGACGGGTCTGTCCCTGGCCTTTTCGCGGGCTTCGCAGGCAACTTGCGGACTTTTTCAACAGCTCCTCAGTCCCCCTTCTTGCTCCGGTCCCTTGCCTGCCCGCTGTGATGCCGCGAACAGGTTGCGGACTCCGCAAGAGAGAGGGGAGGCCCGTCTCAGGAATCCTGATTCCTCAGAAGCCCCAACACCTCGTCCACGTGCGATTCCGGCGGCGTCTCCGCCGTCGTGGGCAGCCAGTGGATGCGTTTGTCGGCGCGGAACCAAGTGAGTTGGCGCTTGGCGAACCGGCGGGTGTTGCGCTTCATGGCCGCCACGGCGTCGTCATAGGATTGCTCCCCGCTCAGATGCGCCGCGAACTCGCAATACCCCAAGGTCCGCAATCGGCGGAGATGTGATTCGTAGCCTTGGTCTAACAGCCGGCGCACTTCGTCAACGTACCCCTGTTCGAGCATGCGGTCAACGCGGGCGTTGATACGGTCGTACAGCTGGGCACGTGGATAGTCGAGCGCCACCTGGACCGCATGCAGAGGCCCGGCGTCGGCCCGGTGCTCACGGTGCAGTTCCGACATGGGGCGGCCCGCGATCTCGTACACCTCCAGGGCGCGCACGATGCGCCGTAGGTCGGCGTCGTGGATGACGTCCGCATAGTCGGGGTCGACTTGGGCCAGACGGTCGTACAGCGCGCCTGCGCCGTGCTCCTCGGCCTCGGCTTGGAGCCGCGCGCGGATGGCCTGGTCCGCCGCCGGTCCCGGGAACAGTCCATCGACCAGGGCCTGCACGTAGAGCCCTGACCCGCCGGCGACCACCACGGCCTTGCCTGCCTGCTGGAGATCGCGGATCACGCGGCGCGCACGGCGCTCGAAGGCCCCGGCGCAAAACGATTCGCCGGGGTCCAGAAACCCCACGAGATGGTGGGGTACACGGTGTTGCTCTTCAGTGGTAGGCGCGGCCGTTCCGATCTCCATCCCGCGATACACCTGCATGGAATCGGCGCTGACGATTTCTCCGTCGAGACGTTCAGCCAGTGCCAGGGCGAGGCCGGTCTTGCCCGATGCGGTGGGTCCGGCGATGACGAGAAGCGGTGGGGAGGTCACTGCCTCCTCCGGAAGCTCTTCTCCATCTGCGACAGGGTCAACTCGGTGATGATGGGGCGGCCGTGGGGGCAGGTGTAGGGCGGACGAATCCGGCGGAACCCGTCCAGCAGTTCGCGCCGTTCCTGGGGCGACAGCCGGTCACCGGCTTTCACCGAGCCCCGGCAGGCCTCCACCGCCAACCGCAGCAGGTCGGCCATGAACTCTTCGCGGCTGAACAGATCGCCCTGGCCGAGGGCGTCCAGCACACGGTACACCGCGTCGGGCACCTTCGAATCATCGTACAAATGGCAGATCGACGTCACTTGGAACGTCGTGTCCCCAAAGGGTTCCAGTTCCAGCCCCAGTTGCGAGAAGAGTTCCAGGTTGGATTCCACCAGCGACACCTGGGACGGAGCTACCTCGACAAGTAACGGCACCGCCAGTTGCTGAGCGGCATACTCGTTGTCCTGAAGATCCGCGCACAGTTCGTCGTAGGTCAGCCGTTCATGAAGCGCGTGCTGGTCGATGATCAGCAGGCGGTCGTCTTCTGGCACCAGAAGATACGTGTCGAACAACTGCATCGGCGCGTCGTCGACCCCGCCCACGGGACGGTACATGGCGCCCGGACGCACGGTTCCGTCCTCGCCGGCCTCGGGCGCACCCGGCCCCGGCACGAATTCGGTCTGAATGGGCTCTACGTGTTCCTCGAGTACATTGCGCGGTTCATCGTGGCGACCCTCTGCCATCGGCATACCCGGCGACTCAGGCTCTCCTTGCCGGACAGGTGAGGGTTCCCGATCAACATGGTCCATGGGTTCCCGTGCCGCGACGCCTTGCGCATCCGGTGAAGCCGGTGCAACCGGTCGCTCCTGCGGCATCCCATTCTCGGCATTCAGTGCCGCAAGGCGATGGCGGACTGTCTCCCGCACTGCGTCGCGCACCGCCCGTTCGTCGCGGAACCGTACTTCCCGCTTGGATGGGTGGATGTTGACGTCCACGGTGCGCGGATTGGTCTCGATGAGAAGCGCGCCCACCGGCCGACGCCCCACCGTGAGCAGTCCGCGATATCCATCTTCGAACCCGTACTGCAACGAACGGTTGACGACAGGACGGCGATTGAGGAAGAAGAACTGATGCGACCGCTGGCTCCGGGTCAGTTCCGGAGTGCCGATGAGGCCGTGCAGGCGCATGCCCAAACGTTCTTCGTCGATCTCCACGAGGTCTCGGACGAAGTTCAGCCCCCAGATCAGGGCGATGCGTTCGCGAAGCGTGGCCCGTTCCGGAACGTCGAACAGCGCCTTCTCGTTGTGCAAGAGTTGAAACGCGACGCCCGTCTCCACCAGCGCGTGCCGCTGGGCGCAATCGATGCACTGGCTGAGTTCCGTGGTCACCCCTTTGAGAAATTTGGCGCGAACGGGCGTGTTGAAGTACAGCCGGTTGACCGTCACGCGCGTGCCGACCGGCGCCGCGGTCTGGGTGACGTCGCGCAGCACGCCGCCGTCCACTCGAAGCCGGGTCGCGGCTTCGTCGGACTCGCGCCGGGTCACCAACTCCAGACGAGACACCGCCGCGATGCTGGCCAACGCCTCCCCGCGGAACCCCATGGTGGTGATGTTGTCCAGGTCCTCCGACTTGCGGATCTTGCTGGTGGTGTGGCGTTCGATGGCGAGGAGGGCGTCCTGTTCCGACATGCCCTGACCGTTGTCGACCACCTCGATGGTGCGTCGGCCCGCCGCCACCAGACGGACGAGCACTCGGGTCGCCCGTGCGTCGATGGCGTTCTCCATGAGTTCTTTCACCACAGACGCAGGCCGCTCCACCACCTCGCCCGCCGCAATCTTGTTCGCAACGGATTCGGGCAGCATTCGGACGGGCGGCAGCTTCGACGTGTCGGTGGTCATGTGCGCGGGCTCTCCTCACAACCCGAAGCCTATTGTAATGAAGGCGCGCCCGGCATGGCAAGGGGTTGCAAGAGCTTAGGCGGATTGCAGCACAGGAGTCGGGGCAGGGAGTGAGCGACCAGCCGGACGAGGCCGAGCGCCGGAAGGGTTCACATCAAAGAAACGGGACCGCCCTACGGCGGTCCCGTTACAAACGTATCTTGTCCGCGAGACTTCCCGGTTCCTCACGCGGAACCGGTCAGCTCATCGGCTCTCTCAGGGGGGAACCCCCCGATGGCGCCGGTTAGCAGCCTACTTCAGGAACCAGTCGAGCACCGAGTAGAAACCCTCGCCATTCCACAGGTACGTGAGATTCAGGAACGTGCTCGTGAACTCGACGTTGTAGTTGTACGCGGCATTCGGGAGCTGCTTCCCGAGCGCCTTCACGTCGAACACTCCGCGGATGTCGTACGTACCCGCTTCGATGCCCTCGACGCAGGTCGTTCCACCGGCGGCGACCGGAGCGACCAACAGGTTCGAGCCCCAACTCAAGGCGCTGTTAGGCGACATGTTGAGCTCTTTGAGGGCGTACGGCGTGTCGTTGTTGACACACATCTTGAGGACAATGATCGGGCAACCGATCAGCGGCAGGGCAAGCCCCGCGACCAAAGCTATCGACAGAAATCGGCGCATCTGTGTTCCCTCCTTCTTATGCACTCCAAAACAACCAAATTCCAGTTTCGGTTTGAATGTGACTATATCACACCCGCATCAGGTATGCAAACAAAAAACTTAGCCAAGCTGTTTACTAGTCGAAACTTTCCAATGCGGGCACTGTCTTCACACCCATCTGCAAAGTACTACAGTTCAGGGCATCCAGCGTTACATTCTTCACAGGCGGACCGAGTGGGGCGGCAGGTCAGAAACGGGGCCCTGGTACCCCCAGGCGGTCCGTTTCTCGGAAAGCTGGAAATGCTCGGACGACGAAGGCATAATGGGGACATACGGCACCCGGTACGTGGCGGGTGCCGTCATCGTCGCCAGTCTCGAAGACGATTAGGAGGGGGGAGACCTCTGAGTCCCTACGCGAAATGGTTCGGCGCCGTGGCCCTGTGCGCTGTCACCCTTGTCATCCTGTGGCCGTCGAAAGCCGGTTCACCGGAAGAACAGGAAGCACTGCGCCAGGCGAGGACCGTCATCGTCTACTGGGACCGCCATTCGGGCCACGAACACGAGGCTCGGCGTGTCCTCATCGACGAGTTCAACCAATCGCAGGATGCCGTGTATGTCCGCGCCCTGCCAGTAGGTTACGACGCCTCCATGCAGAAACTGTTGACCGCCATCGCCGGAGGCTGCGCGCCCGATATCTGCGGCATGGATGGCACGATTCTGGCCCAACTGTCCGCTCAGGGCTGCTTCTCTCCGCTCAACGACTTGACCGAGTCGGACCCCCACCTCGGCAGGGACGCCTTCTTCCCGAATTGCTGGGATGCCGTGGTTCAGGACGGCAACGCGTACGGGATCCCGACGACTCAGGACACCTACTGCCTGTTGTGGAACAAGGACGCTTTCCGCAAGGCGGGCCTCGACCCCGAACGTCCGCCTCGCACCTTCGCCGAACTGGATGCCTACGCCGCGAAGCTGACAATCCAGGATGAAACGGGCATCAAACAGGCCGGTTTCCTGCCGTGGCAGTCGTGGGACCACACGTACATGATCGGCATGCTCTTCGGCGGGACCTGGTTCGACGAAGCCGCCGACCGCATGGTCTGCGTGGACGACCCGAGCATCCTGCGATCGCTCAACTGGCAGCGCAGCTACGCCATCGACCCCGAATCCGACGACAACCCGCCTCAGGCGCTTGACCCGACGAAGACCAGTACCTTCTCCAAGAGCTTTGGCTCCTACATGAGTGCCAACAACCAGTTCTACACGGGCAAAGTCGCCATGATTCTCGAGGGCGAGTGGCAATGCACGTTCATCCCGAAGTACGCGCCCGACCTCGACTGGGGCGTCGCGCCTGTTCCGGTGCCGGAAGGCGCCGACCCCGTGGCGTGGAGTCCCACAAGCATCGCGGATGCCGTGCCCACGGGCTGCCGCAACCGTGAAGCCGTCTACACGTTCTTGCGGTGGTTCCACACACCCAGGCCTGACGGGCGGCCATCGCCGGCCAGCGACTACTGCCACGCCATTCACAACATCCCCGTGCGCCCGTCCGAGGCGACGCAGGAGCGGTTCATCAACGACCCCAAGTTCAAGATGTTCGTGGACTCCCTCCTGACCCGGCGCATCGCCAGCGCGCCTGTCATGCCCGTAACCCAGTTCATGAACGACGAAGTCGAGCGTCTGCGCGCGTACGTGACCACGTATCAGATGACGCCCGAGGACATGCTAACCGAGCTCGAGGACAAGGTGAATGCCGAGTTGCGCCGTCAGCGCTTCTTCATCGAGAGGAGCCGCCGATGACCCGCATGGAACGGCGCAATCTCCGCAACGGACTGCTCTTTGCCTCTCCCTATCTCCTTGGGTTCTCCGTCTTCATGCTGTACCCGTTGCTCGCCAGCATCTGGTTCAGTTTCTGCCAGTACAATGTGATTCACCCGCCGGTTCCCATCGGTCTCGGAAACTTCCGCGAACTCTTCTTCGAGGATGATCGGTTCTGGACATCGCTTCTGAACACGCTCTACTACACCGCAATAGCCGTTCCCCTTGGTATGGTCGTGAGCGTAGGACTCGCCATACTGCTCCACCAGAAGGTGCGCGGTCAGGCTGTGTTTCGCACGCTCTTCTTCCTTCCCTCCATCGTGCCGATTGTGGCATCGTCGGTCCTCTGGCTGTGGGTGCTGAACCCGGAAAGCGGCCTGCTCAACGGCATGTTGCGTGAGTTCATCGGCATCGACGGACTCGGTTGGATGGCCGACCCGAAGTGGTCCAAACCCTCACTCATCCTGATGAGCCTGTGGGGCGTGGGCGGCGCCATGGTGATCTTTCTCGCCGGTCTCGCGGACGTGCCCTACGTGCTGTATGAGGTAGCCGACCTGGACGGCGCGGGATTGTGGGGCAAGTTCCGCAACGTTACGCTGCCCATGATCACACCCACCATTCTTTTCAACCTGGTCATGGGCCTCATCATGTCGTTCCAGTACTTCACCCAGGCCTACGTGATGACGGGCGGACTGGGCGGGCCGCTCGACAGCACCCTGTTCTACTGCCTCTACCTCTACCGAATATCCTTCGTCTACCTGCGCATGGGCTACGCGTCCGCCATGGCGTGGATGCTGTTCATTGTCATTCTCGGGTCGACGCTGGCCGTGCTGGTGTCATCCAAACGATGGGTCTACTACCATGGCGAATAGCGAACGAATCCACAAGGCCATTGTGTTCGTCCTGCTGATCGCACTGTCCGCGGTGTTCGTGTCGCCCTTTGTGTGGATGCTGTCCACATCGCTCAAGCACGAGTCCCGCATCTTCCCCAAACCCGGCAAGCCGCCCCAGTGGATTCCCACCACCGAACACCTCGACAACCAGGGCCGCCGGTATGTGACCTATGAGGGACAGACCGCCGTCGATCTCGGTCGCGACGAATCCGGCCGCCACCGCCTGCTTGCCGGAGATGAAGAAATCGTGGCCTGGGCCGAAGACTTCGAAGTGCAGGTACGCCTTGGTCTCCATTGGAACAACTACGTCCGCGCCTTCGAGATCATCGACTTCTCTGAGAACCTGCGAAACACCCTGTTCATTTGTTTCTCCGTGGTGCTCGGCACCGCGTTCTCGTGTTCGCTGGTAGCTTACAGTTTCGCGCGGATTCCGTGGAAAGGCCGCAACGTCCTCTTCATCCTCTGTCTCGCGACCATGATGTTGCCCTACCAGGTGACGCTCATTCCCCTATTCGCCGTGTACAGCAAACTGCAGTGGGTCGGCACGTTCAAGCCACTCATCATCCCCTACCTGTTTGGTACGCCCTTCTACATCTTCCTGCTGCGCCAGTTCTTCATGGGCATTCCCCAGGATCTCAGCGCCGCGGCACGTATCGACGGCTGTTCGGAGTGGGGAATCTACGCCCGCATCGTGTTGCCCCTGTCCAAACCCGCCCTGGCCACCACGGCCCTGTTCATGTTCCTGTTCCAATGGGGCGACTTCCTGAACCCCCTCATCTACCTTCAGGACGACCGGCAATACACCCTGGCCATTGCCTTGCAGCAGTTCCAGAGCCAGCACGCCAGCGCGTGGGGTCCCCTCATGGCCATGTCGACCGTCATCACGATCCCCATCATCGTGTTGTTCTTCCTGGCCCAACGCACCTTCATCCAGGGCATCACGCTCTCCGGACTGAAGGGGTAAGCTTCCTCGGCAACACACGCCGACCAATCAGTCCGATCTGACCGATCAGTCCGATCCGACTGATCGGTGTGATTCCCCATTGCCCCGCGGAGGCGGGGACCCGTCACCTGACAAAGAGCCGAAGGTTGCCGCACTGCACGCCGTCCTCCG
>JAAEQP010001272.1 GCA_024231375.1 bacterium
CCCTGCCGATGGAGTCGCCGGAGTAGCAGGCCAGGAACTTGGCCTCCGGCGTATCCTTCTCCGGTTCGACCTCCAATGCGAGAGACGCGGCGTGGAATGCGCCGTTGATGGCCTTCTCGTAGTCCTGGTCGAGGGAGAGCGAGGTGGGCAGTTGCGCGAACACCGTCGGGAACAACTGGTCCAGGCGATCGAACTCTTTCCTCTCCGGAACCAGTTTCTTCTCGGGATTGTCCGGGTCGACGGGGGCTAGATCGTTGAGGTAGTGGGAGAGAGCGATGTAGAAGGCCTGCTGGATGACGGGCATCCGCTTCCTGAACTTGAACGCGATCTCGGCCAATCGGAACGCTTCTTCGGCGCCGGTTTCGTCACCGTCCATTCGGGCGGCAATCCCTTCCATTGCAAAGGCCAAGTAGCAGTCGGACTTGTACCCTTCCTCCATGGCGGCCTGGTCAGCGAGCGAGGCACTTCGGAACATGGCCCCGGCGTTGGTGTAGTCGCCGGCCTGTATGTCCAGCATCCCCAGATAGAGATAGGCGAACAGTTGCTCGTAGGGATCTCCGATGAAGTATTTCTCGCGTTCTTCGCCAAAGGTACTCGCAGCGCTTCGGTTTGCCTGGCCTATCTGTTTGTTCGCGTCAAGGTTGGCGGCCATCAAGCTGGTCACTTCGATGAGGATCTTCCGCGCCAACGCATGGTCTCCTTGGTCCAACGCCATGGACGCGATACGAAGGTCCTGGTCAAGTTGGTCCTGCATGCGCTTCGGATCGGCCCGAATCTCTTCGGCCTCCTCTAGCGCGAGTTCCAGGGCGTTCTGCTTCGACGTTGGAACCGGCCTCGACGGCGTAGCACACCCCAGCGGTCCCAGCACCATACTGCCGGCCACGACCCAGCACATGAAATTCCGTAGTCTCTTCATCGGTTGGTCTCCTCCTACGTATACCCAAACCGGCCGAATCAGTTGTCGGCCGCCACCCTGAACCCATATTGCCCCACCGTCGTTTGCGACGTGGCGGCGAACCGTTTGCCTGCCCTGATCGATGCCGCGCCGCTGTCAGCCCCTCCCCCTCGCAAGACGCGGTGAGTGGCGCTGACGCTGCTGTTACACGGATTATCGCTCAAACCGCTCTGATAGAACGTTCTGTCGTAGGCGTCGCGGCACCATTCCCAGACGTTGCCCCCCATGTTCATGAGACCCGTTCCAGGGGTCGCGCCGGCAGGACCGCCGTTCACCGAGCGCAACGCAGTTATCAGCGCGCCGCCCTTGACGTCGAATCGCGCGAAATCGCTGGCCGGTTGCGCGTTGCCCCAGGGATACAAGCGTCCCTCAGTGCCGCGTGCCGCGAACTCCCATTCGGCCTCCGTCGGAAGCCGGTAGGATCGGTCCGACCGCGACGACAGCCACTTACAATACTCCAATGCGCCCAACCAACTCACGCGGTTGGCGGGCAGGTTCTCGCATCCGTGCCGGGGACGGTATCCAGTTTCGCTATTCTCCACGGTGCATTCAGCCCCCAAACCGATGAAATTGCGAACAGGGATGCGTTTTCGTGCCATGTCGTTGAGGAATTGGCAATATTGGGATGCCGTGGTCTCGTACCTGCACAAAAGGAAGGTTGAAACGTTCACACGGTGGGCGGGTTGTTCGTCGCGCGAGGCATCGGGGTCGTCCGTGCCCATCGTGAAGGATCCCCCCGCGATGCGCACCATTTCCGGTGCAAGGGGCAAGGGGAGGCGTGTGGAAGCCTCGTTCAATCGCGTTGCCGCCGCGTCGAAGTCGCGTGCCGCTTCGCGGTAGTCGCCACGCGTGTAGGCCGACGCGGCCCGGTCGGCAAGTTGCCGCACCGCGGCGTGGTCCGTGGGCAGATCGGCGCTAACCCGGCCCGCCGCCGGGCTGGATTTGGCTGTTTCATACGTTTGCCGTTTCGAATCGGCATCCCGCTTGGCCACCTGGCGGCGCGACTGGGCCTCGCGCCCTGCTTTCGCATATGCCGCGTCCGCGGCCTGGAACTGCTTCACTGCCGTGTCGTAGTCCTTCTTCTCGATTGCAGCAAGGCCGGTCTTCCAAGCACTATCCCCCTCGTCCGCCTCCGCGGAGGCGTACATGCGAACAGCCGCATCCACGGACTGTTTCGACGATTCTGCCACACGCCGAGCGTCGTCGGCCCCTTGCCGGGCCTCCTGCTGAGCCTGCTGTTGGGCTGCCTCGGCAGCGGCAGCGATGGACTGTTTCCTGGAAGCCGACTCGTCACCTGCTTTGGCATACTGAGCCTCGGCCTCGACATACTTGGCGACCGCCTTCTGGTGGTCGTCCGAAGACCCCTTGGCCTGCTGGAAAAGTGCGTCGCCCTTGGCCAGTTCGCTCTTCGCGTGTTTGTCCGAACCCGCTTCAACAGCGCGCTTGCGTGCGGTCTCGGCGCTCGTACGAGCCGAGGCAATCCGGCGGCTCACTTCCCTGCGAGCTTCCGCGGCAGCATCGTTGTAGAGCCGCCCCGCGTTGTGGAAGGCGGACGCGGCAGTCGCGGGGTCCTCTTCAGCCACGCCACCCACAAAGGCGTCGCGCGCCTTCCCGTAGGCGTTCTTCGCCAGCGTCGCGGCGTCTGCTTGATCGGCCTTGGTCCGCGCCTCCTCTGCCGCGGAACGTGCTTGCTTCAACTCACGATCCGCTGCGGCGGCCTTCTCCCGTTCTTCGTCTTGCGCCGGAGTCGGGTCTTCAGACTCCGTAGTGTCCTGAGCCGCAGGCTCAATCGGTACAGGCGGCTTCGGCTGCGGTTGGGCAGGCTTCACCGGCTCCGGTGAAGGCGTCGCCTGGCTCTGGTCTGTTGGTCCAGCGGGCGGGCCAGGGTCGGGGACAGGATCTTGAACAGAAGGAGCCACAGGTTCGGAGGGCGTCACGACTTCTTCTTTCGGGGGGAGAGAAGGCTCAGGCGGCTCAGTCTCCTCGCCTTGGCTGGGGTCTTCCACCGAGGCAACGTTGACTTGGCGCTCGTCCTGATCATCGCCCCCGCCAGGTAGTGACTGGTCGAGCGAGGAGAGGTAGGCCTGATAACCCACCATGCACAGCGCAACGACCAAGGCACACACCAAACCGCCTACGAGCAGACCATGTTTGCGTGGAGCCGGATTCATCACCGCCCGCAAGGCAGCGCTCAGGTCCTCCATGGACTGGTATCGCGCGTCGGGTTTGTTCTCAATGCATCGGAGGATGACGTTATCCAATGCACGGGAGCAACCGGACGTCAACTTGGACGGATCGCTGAACCGGCCGACGGGCAACTCGCCCGTGACCATCTGGTACATCATGACGCCCAGGGAGTAGATGTCGGCGCGCGCGTCGACGTATCCCAGTTGCACGCTCTGCTCGGGCGCCTGGTAATAGGCCGTGCCGAGGGCCATGCTGGACCGGGTCATCCGTCCGGGGCTCACGATCTTGGCTAGGCCGAAGTCGAGTACCTTCAACCGGCCGCCGGGCCGGACCATGACGTTCTGTGGTTTGAGGTCGCGGTGAACGGTCTGCGTGTGCGCGTAGGACAAGGCGTCGCAGAGTTGCAGCGCGTAATCCATGGCCTTGTCCACGGGAAGCCGGCCCTCGTTCTCATTCATTTCACGGTTGAGGGTCTTCCCTTCCACGTACTCCATGGTGAAAAAGCGGACATCGGTCGCTTTGTCACGGCCCAGGTCGTGGACACGCACGATTCCGTCGTGGGAAAGCTTCTGGGAGATGGTGATTTCCGAGATGAAGCGTTCTTGGGCGCCGGGACTTCGGATCAGCGAAGGCAACATGACCTTCAATGCGCGGAGTTGCCCCTGGAGTTCGTGGTCACGGACCAGATACACGGCGCCCATGCCGCCGAAGCCGAGTTGACGCACAATCTCGAACCGGCCGGCCACCAATACGCCCGGGAGCATCCGGACAGCCTTCTGCTCCCGGTGCAGTTCTTGAGCAAGTTCGTTACGTGGAGGAGACGGGTGGGTGCGGCTCACCTCTTCGGTCGGCGTCTTGGAATCGACACCGCCCTCGGACCCGGCCACACCATCAACGGGCGTGGTCGGCCGGTCGGAATCGCTCTGCGATGCCGCCCCTTCGTGATCCTTGTCGTCCACGTACAGTCAACCCCTATCGTGGCAACACGTTCCCCAATCCTGCTCCTCACCCACCCGGTGGCAGTGTACACGATTTGCACAGAAATCGCATCTCACGCATCCTCAGTGGGGGTCGCAGGACGTCGCCAGCGTGTACGTGCCGCCATCTTTCGGTGTGCGGCCCTAGGTGACAGCACCGAAGCGAGGCCGAATCGGAATGGAGTGCATGGACGACAGAGACCAACTGTACGAGAACAGCCGCCGCTTGACCAGGCACAGTGGGTGTCATGCATACTGATGAGCCCACGGATTCGGGTTGGGTCGGTGAAACCTCACCTAGCCCTCCAGGGATAGCGGCCATTGTTGCGGCTTGTGACCGGCGTCGTCCGCGCTGCTCCTCTGCCCCATTGGCCCGTCACGGATCAATTGACATACCTCGTGCGAAATCGGCAGGAATGCTGGAGGCGGGTGATGACTGAAGCGGTCAGGAAGCGGAATCGTCGTTCGGGGACGGAGGCGCGCTTCCGATGCGTCCTGATACTGGCCGCGGCGTGGACGCTCCCCTTATCAGTCTCAATGCCTGGGTTGGAGATGTCCGCTTCGGCCCAACAGGCGCCGGAGCAGGTCCGCGTCGGTGTGTTGGCGAACAGCGGGACCGAACGCTGCGCGGAGAAGTGGGGGCCGACCGCCGAGTACCTCACGGACGTCATCCCGGGGTTCACTTTCGCGATTGCGCCGCTTGGCTTCGACGAGGTCGATTCCGCCGTTGAGAGCAACGAGGTTGACTTCGTCCTGACGAATTCCTCGTATTATGTGGGCCTGGAGAAGCACCACGGCGTCAACCGGATCGCGACCCTGAAGAACCGGCGCACCGCGGGCGTGTTTACCGTGCTCGGGGGTGTGATCTTCTGTCGGGACGACCGCGACGACATCCAGAGTCTGGGCGACCTGAGGGGCAGGACCTTCAGGGGAGTCGATGAAGAATCACTGGGGGGCTGGCATGCGGCTTGGCGGGAACTGGACAGAGCAGGAATCGCCCCGCGCCGCGACCTCCGCTCGCTCACCTTCGGAGGATCGCATGAAGCGGTTGTCTTCGCGGTGCGCGATGGCGAGGTCGATGCCGGTACTGTCCGCACCGACACACTCGAACGAATGGCGGCCGAGGGTACGATCCGTCTGGAGGATTTCCGGGCGCTGGAACACGAACACGGCGCGGGAGTCGTGTGCGAGTCCTCTTTCCTGCACTCGACGGATGTGTATCCGGAATGGCCCATGGCCAAGCTCGTCCGCACTTCCGACGACTTGGCCGAACAGGTGGCCGTCGCTCTGATCTCCATGCCCCCGGACTGCTCCGCGGCCGTGGCGGCCCAATGCGCGGGCTGGACGGTCCCGCTCAACTATCAGCCGGTGCATGACTGTCTCAAGGAACTCCGCGTAGATCCTTACGAGGGCTACGGCAATGTCACGCTTGGCCAGGCGATCCGTCAGCACTGGAGTTCGGGCCTTGCCGCTCTGGGGATCGTGGGCGCGGCCTTCGGGGTGTACGCGGTCTGGAGCAGTAGACGCGTCTTGGCATCGGCAGAAGCCGTCCGCGAGAGCCAAGAGAGGCTGAGAGCTCAGAACGACAGTCTACCGTTGCCCGTGTACACGTGGGACAAGGTAGGTGACGATTTCGTTGTGGCGTCGGCGAACACAACCGCCGTGAAACTGACGGAGGGAAAGGTCGTCTCGCTGTATGGGAAGAGGGCAAGCGAGATCTGGCAGGATTCGCCGGATCTCATCGAAGACATGCACCGGTGCTATCGCGAGCAGCGGGTAATCCGCCGAGAGAGGTCCTACACGTTTGTGTCCACCGGAGAGACCCAATACCTCGATATCACGTTCGGCTTCATGCCGCCGAGTTCCGTGACGGTCTTCACGGAGGACATCTCCGAGCGAAAGACTGCCGAGGAGAGATTGGAGAAGAGCGAGCGCAAGTTCCGGGGTCTGTTCAACAATGCCCGGATAGGGCTTTTCAGGACACGGCTCCCCGATGGGTTGTTCGTGGACGCCAATCAGCGGCTGGCCAGCATGTTTGGCTACGATTCCCCGGACGAGCTGGTGGGCCGGCTCAAGGTAGCGGACTACTACGCCGATGTCGATGGGCGCGCGGAGATGACGGCCGAACTGACGGGAACGGGCAAAGTAGACAACAGGGAAACACGGTTCACGAAGAAAGACGGTTCTGTCTGGTGGTCCCGGTATTCCGGCAACCTCTCGGAAGATGGCCAATATTTCGAGGGCGTGGCCGCCGACATCACGGAGCACAAGCGGGCGGAGGAAGCGCTCGTACACCGCGCCCAATTCGAAGCGCTCATGAGCGGAATCTCGTCGGATCTGGTGGGATTGACGGCCCACGAGACGGACGAAGGCATGGACCGCGCCCTGTCCTCCATCGGTGCCTTCACCCGCGTCGACCGCGCCTACGTATTCCTTATGCGTGACGAGGGCGCGCGCATGGATTACGCCCATGAATGGTGCGCTGAAGGTGTTAAACCGCAGATTGCGAATATCGGAGATCTACCGGCCGAGGCGTTCCCCTGGTGGATGGCAAGGCTGAGGCGCTTCGAACATGTACACGTTCCGCGAGTCGCCGATCTTCCTCCTGAAGCCTCCGCCGAGAAGGAGACGTTGCAGGCGCAGGACATTGAATCGGTTCTGGTCGTCCCTCTGGCCCTCGGCGACACCCTCCTCGGGTTCGTCGGCTTCGATTCGGTCCGGGAGGAACGAACGTGGTCCCAGGCAGACATCGCTCTGTTGCGTACGACCGCTGAGATCATCACTAACGCCTTGAACCGCAAGCGGGCCGAGGAATCGCGTGAGGAGATGGAAGCGCAGTTGCGTCAGGCGCAGAGAATGGAGGCCGTGGGCCAACTGGCCGGGGGTGTGGCGCACGATTTCAACAACCTGTTGCAGGCGATTCTTGGTTATGCCGACATGGCGTTGGAGGAGCCGGCGGCTGAAGGTCTCGTCAAGGACGACCTTGAGGAGATCATGAAGGCGGGCAAGCGGGCTGCCACCCTGGTCAGCCAGCTACTGGCCTTCAGTCGACAGCAGGTGCTCGATATGAGAGACGTGGACTTGAATGTGGTGATCGCGGACGTGATGAAGATGATCCGGCGCGTGATCGGCGAGCACATCGCGCTGGACGCCCGTTTCGCCCGCGACCTTGGAACCGTCCACGCCGACCGCGGGCAGCTCGAACAGATCCTGATGAATCTGTGTGTCAATGCCCGCGATGCCATGGCCGACGGCGGGAAGATCACCATCGAGACCGAGAACGTCCGGATCGACGAGGCATTCTGCGAGACCCACCCTTGGGCCGAGCCGGGGCACTACGCGAACTTGAGCGTGACCGACACGGGCTGTGGCATGGACGAAGAGACCCTCGGCAACGTCTTTGAGCCCTTCTTCACGACGAAAGGGGTCGGAGAGGGCACGGGCCTGGGTCTCTCGACGGTCTACGGCTTGGTCAAGCAGCATCGGGGGATGATTCACGTCTATAGCGAAGTCGATGCGGGCACGGTCTTCAAGGTCTATCTTCCCCTTGTCGATCGGGCGACGGTAGCCGCGGGCGACAGGCCGGAGGGCCCTGTGGCGGGCGGGAACGAGACGGTCCTACTGGCCGAAGACGAGGAGATCGTGCGCAGACTGACCAACACCATCCTCACCCGGGCAGGATATACCGTGCTGAACGCCCGCGATGGCGAGGAGGCGTTGCGCGTGTTCGAGGATCACGCTGACGAGATTGGCCTGGCCCTGCTCGACGTGATGATGCCAAAACTCGGTGGCCGGGCCGTCTACGAGAGAATCCGTGAGGCGCGACCGGGGATTCGCGTGCTGTTCTCCAGTGGCTACAGCATGAACGCCATCCACACCGATTTCGTCCTTGACGAAGGACTGGCGCTGATTTCGAAGCCATTCCAGCACAACGAACTGCTGCGTAGGGTCCGCGAGGCACTCGACAGCCGGAACGACGCGGCTGAATCGTCGTCGACCGACGCCTGATGACGCAACGGCATTCCATCCTTGCGACCGTGGTAGAATGCCTCGCGGATGTCCGCGGTGGCCATCCGCATTCCGAGGAGACTGAATCCGGGGGAACCCCATGTCAGATCTGGTACGGCTGAGTTTCACGATTGAGCAGGCGCTCCACGACCGGTTGAGCGCCCTGATGGGCGACTCCGGGTACGCCAATCGCTCGGAGTTCATCCGCGACCTCATCCGCGGACGTCTTGTGGAGGAGGAATGGAAGGCGGACGAGGAAGCGGTGGGCACGATCACCCTCGTATATGACCACGAGATGCGCCACTTGAGCCACAAGCTCACGGCCGTGCAGCACCACCATCACGATGCGGTGTTGGCGACGACGCACGTACACCTGGACGAACACATCTGCGCGGAGATGATCATGGTACGCGGACGTGCCAAGGTGATCGAGCACATCGCCGACGAGATGCGGTCGCAGAAGGGCGTGCTTCACGCGACGGTGTCGATGAGCTCAACCGGGAAGCAGCTTGGCTAGGGCGCTCTCTGGCCGCTCGAACGGCAACCAGGACAGGGCCGAGGGGCGGGTGGGAGACACGCAGCTCAGGGTCCAGGCGTTTGGAGACCTGACGGTCCTAGGATGTGGCTCGGTCAGGAGACCGGCCACAACCCGTCGAAGCAGCTTGGCTGATCACTGCGCGGGCATAACGGGTGGAGATAGCACCTTGAAGAAGGCGGTCTCCTCGATCCCCTTATGAAAATCCCAATACGTATCGCTGGCGCGGTGCTTCCTGAACTGCCCCATGGTGTGTTGCGCGATCGTGACGACCTTGTCCGATCCGTAGTACGCCCCCCACTCGCCGATTAGCATGGGCATGTTGAGACGGTCGGCAGTCTTGGCATGCTGGTCGAAGATGAACGTGATGCGGTCCAGCGAGGCGTCGGCAAGGCTGGCCGTGTCCACCACAATGTCATATCCATGGGGTGCGTAGGCCTGAAGCGGGTCGCGACTTCCATCGGCCAGCGTGAGCGGTTCCACGGCGGACAACACGCCCATGTTGCAGAACATGCTGGTCTCAAGGAACAGGATGTGGTTGGTGTCGACTTCGCGAATGGCGTTGGCGACACGCTGGAACATGGGCATCATCTTGGTGCGTTCGAACTCCTGGGACAAGGC
>JAAEQP010001273.1 GCA_024231375.1 bacterium
CAAAGGCGCACGAGGTCGTGTTCGAGTACAAGCTAGAAGGCGAAGCGTTCAGTTGCGAGCGTCTGAAGAACGGCAACACGCTGGTCGGGTGCTGTTCGGCCGGGGAACTGGTGGAGGTGGATCCCGGCGGGAATGTGGTGAAGACCATCCCGCTCACAGCAGATGCCGGGGGCCATGGGTTGATGCGGCTGGGGCGCGCGACGCCGTGGGGCACGTATCTTGTTGCCCATACAGGAGACAAGATGGTGCGCGAATACGACGCAAGCGGCGCGGTGATCCGCGAAATCAAGGCCCCCGATTTGGCGTTCGGCGTGGTGCCGCTGGCGAACAAGAACATCCTCATCTCCACCGAGACGGCCATCATCGAGGTGACGCCGGACGACAAGGAAGTGTGGCGTCTGACGGGCGCGGACATCCCGGAGGCCGGGGCAGCATGGCTGACGGGCATGCGCCGGTTGAAGAATGGAAACACGCTGGTCTGCAACTGGCTGGGACATGGGAAGGAAGGCACCGGCGTGCCCCTGTTTGAGATCACACCGGACAAAAAGATCGTGTGGCAATTCACCGACACGGAGCAGACCAAATGGATCGCGAGCGCGCAGTATGTGCCCGCCAAGGACGCCGAATAGGCGCGCAGCACCGAAACACGCGGCTCGTCGCATGTCAAAATCTGGCGTTTGGTTGACAATGCCTACTCAGGCTGGTATGATCTCAAACACTTAGCGCGGGGTGGAGCAGTCTGGTAGCTCGTTGGGCTCATAACCCAAAGGTCGCGGGTTCGAATCCCGCCCCCGCTACCATAGCGATATCAGGGACTTGCAAGAAATTGCAGGTCCCTTTTTTCATACCCAAAAGGGCAAGTTGTACACGGAATTGTACACGGTCTGAAACGACCAAGGGACCCGCCAACGACCCCAAAGGTCACGGAGGATTGTGTACATGTCGACGCTTTCGACGATTGGGGAATCGGGCGGCGCGGTTGAACGCCTACAGGTCCACACGCGGACGAA
>JAAEQP010001274.1 GCA_024231375.1 bacterium
GCAGTTCGGTGAGACTGTGGCACACTGCCGGCTTCTTGCCGGGCACACTGATGATCAGTGGCGCCGCCGCCGACTCGTCGCGGAGACTGACCTTGGCCCAGAAGTCGTGTTCGCCGAGATGGTAGCCGTGGTCGCTGGTGAAGACCACGATCGTCTTGTCTTCCAAGCCTGCTTTTTCGAGAGCGTCCAACACCTTCCCGACCTGTGCATCCATGAACGCCACGGACGCATAGTAGCCGCCAATCGCCTTCTTCTGGCGGCGAATGTCCATCTTCATGTTCACGCTCGTCTTGTAGTTGATCCCCGCCTTGGGAATGTCATCCCAGTCACCCTCCACTTTCTCAGGGAGAACCATCTTGTCGTAGGGCAGGAAAGGCTTGTAGTACTTCTTCGGCGAGACGAAGGGCACGTGGGGCCGCACGAAGCCCACGCCGATCCAGAACGGTTCGTGCTTGTGGGCCTCGATCAGTTCCACGGCCTTGGCTGCGGTCTTACCGTCCGAGTGAACCAGGTCGTCGCCGTCGGCCTCGACGACGACGAACGTGTTGCCACCGACCACGGGCCTTGTTCCGTCGGGATTGCCTTCCAGCGTTTCACCGGCGCCGGGTGCCCTCCATTCCGGGCCGGGACTGTTGAATCTCTCGGTCCACGAGGCCGGGTCGTCGGCTCCGTCCCCTCCGTCTTCGATTCCACCCGGCACGCCCATGTGGAAGATCTTGCTGACCCGGGCGGTGTAGTAGCCGTTGTTCTTGAAGTGTTGAGACCATGTGGCGCGATCGCCGATCTGGGGTCGGGGGCTCTTGTATCCGAGAACGCCGGTGGCGTGCGGGTAGTAGCCGGACATGAACGACGCCCGCGACGGACCGCAGTAGGTTCCCTGACAATAGGC
>JAAEQP010001275.1 GCA_024231375.1 bacterium
CGGGATGACGCAGAGGTGGTGTCTCTTGGTGGAACTGGGATCGCCGGGCTTGCGACATCGGCAACAGGCCCGCGAGTCCCGGCCCCCCGTCTCCACGCGTAAAAGGGGGCCGGAACCGTCCGAGGACGGGTCCGGCCCCACAACCAATGTCGCTCAGGCTATTCGCCGCCCTTGGGAATCTCGCGGATATACACGTTCTTGAACCACAGCATGGAACCGTGATGCTGCAACTCGAGTTGCTCCGACGGATAGATGGGAATGTCGCGGTTCCAGTAGTTCTCCAGCGTCACGTTGTCGACGATCAGCGTGTCGTTCAACCAGATCCACGTCTTCTCGCCAATCATCTTGATGCGGAACGTGTTCCACTCGCCGATGAGATTGTCCGCGCACGCGCTGGGATCTTTGGGGTTCTTCTGGTTGTTGTAGAGACCGCCCGAACCGACCGGCCACTGCGCCGGATCCCAGATCTGCACCTGAGGAGAGCCCCGAAGATAGATGCCGCTGTCGCCCAGGGGCGGGATCTTCCAGTCCACGTACATCTCGAAATCGGCATAGTCCTTCGCCGTGCATAGGCTCGCGCCCTTGCCGTCGTACACCAGCATGCCGTCCACGATTTTCCAGTGATCGCGCATCTGCTGGTCGGCCGCGGCCTGGGCCTTCGCCAGTTCGTCCGCCGACATCTGCCGCCGCTTCTCGGGGTTCGCCACAAGGCCTTTCCAGCCCGTAAGGTCTTCTCCGTTGAACAGCGGCGTGAACCCTTCCGGTACCGTGCTCGGCTCCGGACCGTCCAACAATTCCTTAACAGTCGGCTCCATGGCTTCCGCCCAGATGGCGTAGCCCGCTTCGTTGGGGTGCAGGAAGTCCGGCATGATCGACTTCGGCAAGACGCCGTCGGGCGCGAGGAACCGCGGACCGATGTCCAGATAGTGGACCATGACGCCGTCGGCGCACTTGGCGGATTCGTAGCTGGCCTTGGCCAGTTTCACGCGGAACTCGCCATCCGGCTTCTCCTCGCGCGGGAAGATCCCGAGCAGCAGGATCTTCATGTCCGGCAGCTTGACGCGCAGCTTTTCGACGATCGCCACCACGCCCTGGGCAATCTCTTCGGCCGTGTTGGCTTTGTGGTTGTTGGTGCCGATCATGATGACGGCCAACTTGGGCGAAATACCGTCAATCTCGCCGTTATCCAAACGCCACAACACGTGCTGCGTGCGGTCGCCCGAGTACCCAAGGTTCACGGCGTTGCGCGGCGCGTAGTACTTGTCCCACACCGCCTTGCCGCCGTTCTCCCACGAATGGGTGATCGAGTCGCCGATCATCAGCACGTCCACATTGCCCTGCTTGATGCGTTCCACCTTCTCCTGATGGCGGGACTGCCACCAATCGTCCCCACGCGGCGCGGGCTGCAACGACGTCGGCACATCCTGCGCCTCAACCGTCACAGGGACCAATACGGTCGCCACGAACGCCGTCACAGCCAGGCATCCCGCAAGACGAATCACAATCGACTGAACGTTTCGCATATCCACTACCTTTCACGCTTCATCGAGACTTGGTTCCCCCATTCGCCGTCCGCGAATGGACACGAACCGCCATTGTACCCGATTCCTGCCCAAGATACCTGTTTTCAAACCGCTCAAAGAGGACCCACTTTCCGGCCGTCTTCGCCCCGGCCGGCCTGCGCGCACACCGAAACCGCCGCAGCCTTCCCCGCTACGCCGCTGTGTCTCCGGGCCTGATGCCGGATACGCCTACGGCCTCCCTGTCACTCCATCGAGGATCCAGGTATACTCCACAAGTCGCGGGCGTTTACAGACGGTCTGCCAAGCCCGCCGGTGGAGAGGAATCTGCTCAATGGGATGGGATGGTCTGTTTTGTCTTCTTGTCCTGGCCCTTATTGTCGCCGGACTCGTCCGCAATATCGCGCCCGATGCCGTCCTGGTCGGTTCGCTGGTCCTGGTGACCTTGGCCGGCATTATCACGCCTCAGGAAGCCTTTGCGGGCTTCTCGAACACGGGCATGCTCACCGTGGCCGCGCTCTTCGTCGTGGCCGCCGCTCTTCGTGAAACCGGCGCTCTCGATACCGTCGGCGCGTGGGTACTCGGTCGAGCCCAGTCCGAAAAGTCCGTTCTGTGGCGGATGGCGGCCACCGTGATGCCTATGTCTGCGTTCCTGAACAACACGCCCATCGTGGCCATGTTCATCCCCATCGTCACGGGCTGGTGCAAGAAACACCAGGTGGCCCCGTCCCGTCTGCTGCTGCCCCTCTCGTATCTGTGCATTTTCGGCGGAACCTGCACCCTCATCGGCACCAGCACCAACCTCGTGGTCAACGGGCTCATGGGCGAGACCATCGCCGCCGGGCAAGGCAGCAGCGCTTTTCTCGAAGGACTTCGCCCCATCCATCTTTTCGAGATGAGCTACGTAGGCGTCCCCTACGCCATCATCGGCGCACTCTATCTCTTTCTGGTGGGACGTCATCTTCTGCCCAACCGGAAAGATCTCATCGAGCAGTTGACCGATTCGTCGCGTGAGTACTTGGTGAACATGTGCATTGAGCCCGGTTGCCGTTTGGCGGGTCAGAAAGTGGGGGAGGCCGGGCTCCGCCGACTTCCCGGTCTGTTCCTCATCGAAATCGTTCGCGACGACCAGATCGTCTCGCCTGTATCGCCCGACCAGATCCTGCGTTGCGGAGATACCCTCACCTTCACGGGCGTCATCGGCACCATCGTCGACCTTGAGCGGATCCCCGGCCTCGTTCCCAGCGCGGACCAGGGCTATGAGACCCAGGCCGCCCTGCGTCGCGGCCGTGTGCTGTGCGAGGCGGTGGTGTCAGGCACCTCGCCCTGCGTGGGGAAGACCATCCGCGACGCCGATTTTCGCGCGTTGTACAACGCCGCCATCGTGGCCGTCCATCGCGGCGGGGAGCGGCTGGAAGGGAAGGTGGGCGATGTGGTGCTGCGCCCCGGCGACACCCTGGTGCTTCAGGGTGGCGCGCACTTCGTGCGCGCCAACCGAAACAATCCCGATTTTCTGCTCGTGGGCGGCGTGGCCGATTCGCGTCCCATCCGGTCGGACAAGGCCGTCATCGCGCTTGGTCTGTTGGCACTGCTGATTGCGCTCATGGCCTTTGGCGTGGTGGACATCGTGGCGGCAGCGTTTCTTGTGGCGGGACTCATGGTGATCTCGCGATGCATTTCGGTGTCGGACGCGCGCCAGAGCGTCGACTGGCAAACCCTGCTAACCATCGCCGCCGCCTTCGGACTGGCCAAGGCGCTGGTGAACTCCGGGGTAGTCGGCGTGGTTGCCACCGCCGTTGTGTCCGTTGCAGGGGCGCAGGGCCCTTATGCTGTGCTGGCGGGCGTCTTCCTCATGACCAGCCTGTTCACCGCGTTCGTGACGAACAACGCCGCTGCGGCCCTGGTGTTCCCCTTTGCCGTCGCCATGGCCCAACAACTCGAGTTGAGCCCCAGGCCCTTCGTGTTTGCGGTAGCCTTCGCGGCGTCCGCCAGTCTCGTCTCGCCCCTCGGGTACCAGACCAATCTCATGGTCTACGGCCCAGGCGGCTACCGGTTCTCCGATTTCGTCCGCGTGGGCCTGCCGCTGAACATCATTCTGCTCATCAGCGCCACCATCCTGATTCCGCTGGTCTGGCCGTTCTGACGCGACTCTACAGACTCCACCCCTCGCGATAGGCGGTGCGCACGTACTGGTTCGCTTCGGGCAGGTTGGTCACCTTCAGATTCTCGGCGTCCCACTCGATCTTCGTGTTCATCCGTTTCGCCACATTCCCGAGCAGCGCCATCTCAGTCAAAGGACCCGAATACGAGAAATCGGCCCCTGCCTTGCCTCCATCCTTGATGGCGCGGACCCAGTCGCCTTCATGGGTGCCTTCCACGCGCGGAATGGACGGGTCGGGCGGCGTGAAATCGTTCATCCGCGACGCGGGAACCAGACGCGGGTTCTCGCCATACACCCCGCACGTCATCATGCCCTTGGACCCCTTGAACACCACGCCGCCTTCGGGATGGCCGAGGTTTTCGTCGTGGCCGACATCTTCGGGTCGGGGCGGCCGCACCCCGTCGTACCATGTCAGCGCGACCGGCGGCATACCTTCGCGTGCCGGGAACTCATACTTGACCACCGATGCAATCGGATGGGTTTCGTTGTTCAGGTCGGTCGAACTCGCGTCCACACTCGTGGGTTGCCCCAGCTTCAACGCCCAGAACACGGGGTCCAACGTGTGGACACCCCGGTCGCCCATCATGCCGCACCCGAAATCCAACCAACTCCGCCACGTGCGCGGATGATAACAGCGGTGATAAGGGCGGACCGGCGCCGGGCCCAGCCACAGGTCCCAGTCGAGGGAATCGGGCACGGGCGGCGTCTCCGTGGGGCGCGTGCCCAGCATGGAACTCCAACTGGCGTGGCCCCACGGGTAATACGTGAGGTCGCACCATGCGTCCACTTCGCGTACGTCGCCGATAGCCCCCGACCAGATCCATTCACACACCTGGCGCGCGCCATCGCCCGAGTGACCCTGGATGCCCATCTGCGTGACAACGCCGTATTCGCGTGCCGCCTCGGCCAACCGGCGGGCTTCGAACACGTCATGGGTCAGCGGTTTCTGGCAGTAGACATGTTTGCCCGCGCGCATGGCGGCCATGGATATGACCGCGTGCGTGTGGTCCGGCGTAGCGATAACGACCGCATCGATGTCCTTCTGCTTCTCGATCATGACGCGGTAGTCGGTGTACCGTTTCGCATCCGGGAATGCAGCAAACACCTTGCCCGCATACTCGTGGTCTACGTCGCACAAGGCCACGATGTTCTCGCCGGCCAACTGGCGGAGGTTCGACCCGCCCATGCTGCCGAACCCGATGCCCGCGATATTCAACCGGCTCCCGGGCGAACGTTTGGGCGCAACCGTCTGAGCAGCGCAGGATGTCAGTCCAGCCGCACCGACACCAGCCGCTGTGCGGGTCAGAAACGTACGACGTGGTATTCTCGATGCACTCATAGTAGATCTCCCGGGTATTCCTTCCTGCAGCACCCATTCTCAACGTCATCCCGTAGGAATTGGGGACTGTACCAAGCGAGCGAGTCCGCGAACGAGACGGGACTGTCCCCAATTCCCCTTGAGAACAGAAGCGAAAAAGCGGGACTGACCCCAGCGAGCATAGCGAGACGGGTCTGTCCCTAGATTCTTTCGGGCTACGCGCCAAGGCCGCGATCCCTCTAACATCCCCACCGCCCAGAATTCCAGCTACTCCAGCTCTTTGACCTTGATGTTGCGGAACCAGATCGGTGCGCCCGCATGCTTGCCTTGGAGCCCAATCTTCCCCTTGGTCGGCAGCGTGCTCTTGGGCTTGCTCAACCACGACGGAATCTCCGAACCGTCCGGATTGGTCGTGGCCGATGTCCACTTGCTCATGTCCATCGAGTTGATGTGCTCGCCGTTCAGCGCCACATCGATCTTCTTGTCCACGCAACGGATCGTGAAGCGATTCCATTCGCCTGGCTTCTTCACCGTGCGTTTCGACGGTGCAAGATGACCAAAGATCGCGCCACACTGCCACGTCTTCGGCGAATCCGCCCATTTCTTCGCATAATCATCGGCGATCTGCACTTCAACCGAGTTCGGAATCCACTGCTGAGGCTTGCTGCAGTACACAATGACGCCGCTGTTCGTGCCGTCGGCCGTCTTGAACTCCAGGTCAAGGACATAGTTGTCGTAGACCTTCTTCGTCCAGATGGCCCGGTCTTCGCTCGCGGTCAACACCCCGTCCGTGACCGTCCACACATCCGGCGGAACCACAGCGTTCGACAGGTCGGGCGCGAACAACGCGTCCCACTCGCTCACGTCCGGATGCTTCAGCTTCTTGTCGTCATCCTCCGCCGCGCCAGCGAAACCCGCCACGGCCAAACCACAAACCAATCCCGCCACTACCAATGCTCTCATCATGTACTCTCCCAAGCCGTTCACGCCCCAAGGCGTTGTTTGCCATTCATCGGGCCGCCGCTCGCGGCCCGGAAGTCTACGATTGTAGGCCCTATACCTTCGCCCATCAAGGCCAAGCGGAGAATCCGGGACTGTGGAGCCGTTGAAGAAGTGCCGCCTCGCCAGACGCAGGCCGCGAAAAGACCTGGGACAGTCCCGTCTGCGTCCGCCTGCGGCGGACTCCGCTTGGTACAGTCCCGGCTTTTCGCTCCTCCCTTCGCACGTAGGCGGCCTATCCAACAGTCCCACTGTCCCAAGCACTTTTCGCGGTTTCGCCGCACGCGGCCTCCTCTCTCACCCCCGCCACCGGTCCGCGTCCTGAAACGCCTGCAACATCAACTCCTTGCGTTCATACTCCACGCCGATGGCAGCGCCATCGCCATAGTCCGACAACACGAACCCGCCTTTCGGCGTGCCCCAACGCTCCAGAAGCAAGGCCGCCTCTTCGCGTACCTCCTCGTCGCTCTTGAAAGGCAACGTGTGCTGGATGTCGCACAGGGACTCGAAGCAGATGCGCCCCGCGAACGCCTCGCCCACGTCCTCGATGCCTAGCGCACGTGGCTGCTGGAGGTTGATGGCGTCCAACCCGATGTCGATGAGGTGGTCGATAATGCCGTTCACCTTTCCGCACGAGTGCATCCACACATGCCAGCCCAGGTCATGGCAACAATCGAATATGCGCTTGTACCGGGGTTTGAAGAACTCCGCCCACAGGTCCGGGCTGATGAACGTGTCCAGTTCTGTGCCCCAGTCGTCCGTGAAAGACAAGGCGTGGATGTCGCTGCCGAACCGTTCGTGAATGTTGCGCACAATGCTGAGGTCGTATTCGACAATGCGGTCGGCCAACGCCGCGGCCCGCTCGTGCTCCGTGTACAGATCCATCAGCGTGTTCTCGAATCCGCGCAGGGCGTGCATCCGTTCGAAGAGCAGCATGAAAATGCTGGTCATGCGGTACAGGTCGTCCGAGTCTTCCATGTAGAGAGCCATGTTTTCGTACAAGGCGGGATCGTCCGGGTCGGGCCACGCAAACGTGTCCGCGGCGCTCCATTCGAGCAGAGGATGCTCCTTCACCTGGCCCATGTTCGCCACATCGGTTCGTTCCCACGTGCATCCCCACTCGTCCACCGACCGTTTGTCCCACGAATTCCCCGTGCCGACCTGGTTCCAACACACGGACCGCACGTCCGTTACGCCCAGTTGGTCGAAACGTACGGGCAAGCGGTCCGGCCCCTCGAATTCGACCGCCCGGCGGACCACTTCGTAGGATGTCATCGCCATGGTCTATTCCTGACTGCCCGTGGGCTGGTTCGCAAGCCGGAGCATGTTCACCTGCGCCTCAGTCGTCTGACACACCCAGTCGTTCAACGCCTCGGATTCGTTCTGGCCGTCCGTTTGGCGCTGCAGCTCCGCCATGAGCCGCTCCTTGTCGGCATGGGTCCGCCGTTCGACAGACTCCCATGCCGCTGAGGCGTTGTCGATTGTCTCGCACAGGCCGTAGACCTCACCGTTCACCAGCGGCAGGGGACTGTCCGTGCATCCCATGAACATGGGGAAGGCCAGTCCTTTGGCCGGGAACGTGAACCACGCACAGGTCAGTGCTTCCGGCCGGTCCTGGTGAATCTCGACCGTCATGCCCGAGATGCTCGACTTGAAACACATGGACGGGTCGCGCGACACGTTGTGGAAGATGTGAAAGTCTACCGCCCCCGTGGCGTCCCAGAGCGTCTTCGCGGAGGCCGACTCCTGCCGCACGCTGAAGTAGACCTTCTCGTCGTGGTACTTGTGCGTCAGGTCCGACGTGTTGTGGGATACCTCGAGAATCCTGCCGGCGCGGTCCACGAACAGCCAATGGGTACCCGTCTTCGCACCTCCCGCGTACCATCCCTTGCTGACGAAGTTCTGGACGATGGCGAGGGCTTCATCGCAGTCCGAGGCCCGTTCCGCCACATGACGAAGGACGTACGTATTCATCATGCCCCGGTACCGGGGTTTTGTCGGCGTGATTCCGCCCGTATCGGCCGAGCCGGCCAAGCCCTTCTCGTTCACCATCATCATGCACGACAGCACGCTCGCATCCGTCACCGTCATGAACCGGTTCACGCCCGGCACATCCGCCGCGACCACGCAGGCCGCCTGCGGTTTCAATACGTTGTCGCGAGTCTTGTGGAACAGGATTGCCTTGTCCTTGGTGTACGCCGGCGTAACCGAGTACGACGTACACTCGTCGCCCATCCACAATCCGCGATAGACCGTGCCCACGTAGCTCGTGTACACATCCGGGTCAACCCCGGCCGCCTCGGCCGTCGCCCGAATCTCCACCAGCCAATGGGGCGCGACGGTCTCGCAGATTTCCGCGAAGCGTGCGCCTCGGTCGACAAGATCCGCTTCCGACAGCCCTTTCTCCACCGCAGGCCTCACAAACGAAACGTCCACGTCGTGCCGGATGAAGTCCGCGTTGATTCGACCCCATGCGGCGCCAATCTCCGCGGGTCTCCCCGCCAAACACACCGATTCCATGCCTGTTTCTCCAATCCCCACACTCGCCACCAGGGCGACGGTTATCGCGATCATCGTTTCCCTCGCAGTCTGCTTCCGCCGTACCCTCGTCTACACACGTCCCGATTCTTGCCCTTGCCGGTGCCTCAAGTCAATTTGGAGTGGAACGGATTGGCTGTTGAAAAAGCCCCGCCCGTCATCCTGAACGAAGTGAAGGATCTCGTTCTCCAGGCGACTACCCCACAATGTGAGATGCTTCGCGGGCGCTCAGCATGACGGGCCGGGCATGCCTCCATGTCTCGCACACACCCTACCCGTCATCCCGAGCGAAGTCGAGGGATCTCTTGTGGGAAGGCGCTTGCCGTCGTGCGGCCGCCCCTGCCTGGGTTCGGCATGACGGGGATGGACCGTCTGATGCGAGATGTGCCGTTCGTGGCACTCAGGACTATGGTTGTGGCGCACGGGATCAAGGTGCGGTTCGCGTGATCGTTGTGTATCATGCTGAATGTGCGAGAACCAAACCGGGGGGGGCAAATGCGACATGTAGCAGGACTGTTCTTCACCAGCGGCTGCGTGACGGTGTGCATGCTCTGCGGTTTCGCGGCGGCGGCGCAGACCGAGAAGCTCCTTGACACGACCCTCTTCCCATCCAACGAGCAGACCTATCGCTGGTCCGAGGCGTCGACCATCAGTCTGGACGACGAGGGCCACCTTCTCATGGCCTTGACCTTGTTCGGCCTGGGCGGCCACGACAACACCGCCGCGAATATCCTGGAGTTCCACTCCCACGACGGGGGGCTCACCTGGACGCCCTACGAAGAGGCGACCATCATTCAGGAAAACGTCGGCGACGAGAACACCATGTCGCCCGCCCTTCTGAGACTCGACAATGGCGACATTCTGTGTTTCGTCAACGTGAAGAACAGCATCACGGACTGTGGCCCTTGGGTGAAGCGATCCACCGACGGTGCGAAGACTTGGGGTGAACTCAAACGTCTGCCCTACGAGGGATACGGCGGCGTCGGCAGCGACCGCGCCATCCAAATCAGCACCGGCCGCGTCCTGGTACCCTGTTGGACGAGTCTCGATTCGCTCGGGTCCACCCGCGTCGTGGTCCACTATTCCGACGACCGCGGCGAAACCTGGGCGTCCTCGCCCATCATCAGCACACCCGCCGGGTCGACCGGGCGCAAGACCGACCCCGCCGCCGAAGAACCCATGATCATCGAGCTCAACGACGGACGCCTCATGATGGTCATGCGCACCTATCTCAAGTCCATCTACCAGTCCTTCTCCGACGACGGCGGTGCCACGTGGTCCGATCCTGCCAGCAGCGGCATCCCGTCGCCCGGTTCCATGACCACCATCAAACGCATGCCCAACGGCGACATCCTGCTCATCTGGAACTGGGCCGAACTTGGAACCATCACCGGCCCCTGGCCGCGCAACTTCATCACCACGGCCGTATCCACCGACGACGGCAAGACCTTCTCGTCCGTCCGGCATCTGGACGGCGCCGACGACTTCGAAGGCAAGATCACCATGGCCAACGTCGTCTTCTCGGGCGGCAACGCGGTCATCACCTACAGCAAATCCATGACCAAGAAGAACGCCTAC
>JAAEQP010001276.1 GCA_024231375.1 bacterium
GAGCTTGACCATGGCCGTCAGCGGTTCGATTCGGAGTGTGACTACGCGCGTGAGGGGCTCTTGTCGCGTGGCGGTGGGTTCGAGGTCATCGCCTCGCGTGAGGAGGTGTGCCGTGACGCCCACAGTCAAGATCAGCCCAAAGCCGACACCGATGACCAAGTCGCGCGCCCTTCGATGCGTTCTGCGATGCGTCGGCTGCTGGGGTTCGGGAAACGGGGGTGGGGGGCGGTCGGAAGCAGTGCATGTCCCTTGGGGGCTTTCTTCCTTCCAGTCGTCCGCGAGTGGGTCGGTTGAGGTGTCTTCCACGTGTTCGTCCGCCCATGGGCTGTCATGTGCACCTGAGGCGGCCGGGTCTGTGCTGGACGGTCCGGTCCGGCACGGTTGGCAGACACCCTCGATGATGGACACGGCATCGTCTGATTCGAGTTCCGCGCCGCATTGCTCGCACAGCATTGGATTGAGATAGGCCATTAGGACCGAGCGCTCCTTCGTGGTCCACTGTTGAAGGTTTCGCGACGGGCGTACCGTCCGCGGTGTCGTGAACCGGTCGCACGTTGGCGCAACATCCTCACCTTCCTTCGGTTATCGTCCACTCACGTCCCATAACTGTAGCGGTTCGTTGTCCGTTTGGCGAGGCCCTGGGCGCGTGGAACGGAGCAGGGCAATCGCAAGAATGATAGGAGGGTTGCATACTGACTCCCTCGCGTTCATTTCGGGTCGGCTCCTGGAATCACAATGACAGGGCCGTACTTTGGGTTCCGTCGCCCCCGTTCGGGGGCTCGGGTCGCTGGACCCTTTGGAC
>JAAEQP010001277.1 GCA_024231375.1 bacterium
CGGCGGCTATATCGTGGCCGGGGAAACCGCGTCCTTCGGTCTTCCCCAATCCCACCTCTATCTCGTCAAAACGGATGGGTTGGGTGAGGAAGAATGGTCCAGGCACTTTGCCGAGTTGGGCACTACTCGGAGCGATGTGGCCTATTGCGTTCAACAGACGGCAGACCTGGGCTTTATCCTCGCAGGAAGAATCCACAACCCCAGCACGACCACGGATTGCGACGTGTATTTGGTGAAGGTCACTTCAGGCGGGACCATCGAATGGACTCAGGCGCTCGGCGGGACGGGGTGTGACGATGGCCGGTACGTTCAAGAGACCTCGGGCGGCGGGTACATCGTCGCGGGGTATACCTACTCCTACGGCGCCGGTGCTGCCGACATGTACCTCATCAAGACGGATGCGTCCGGCAATGCACAGTGGTCCAAGACCTTCGGCGGAACCGAGGAAGACAAGGCCCTTTGCGTGCAACAGACAACGGATGGCGGCTACATCCTCGCGGGACCGACCTTCTCGTACGGTGCCGTGTTTGAAAACGACATGTACCTCGTGAAAACGGACGCGTCCGGCAATGAACTGTGGTCCAACACTTTCGGTGACACGGGTAGTGACACGGCGTGCAGCGTGCGGCAGACCACAGACAATGGCTACATCCTTGCGGGATCCACCTTTTCCTACGGCGCTGGCCTGGACGACATGTACGTGGTGAAGACGCTCTTCAACGGAAACTCGGGCTTCCCGCCGTCGAAATAGAGACGATTGCGCCTCGCGTTCGATGGCTACACGCCGAGCCTGGCCGCGGTGGTTGGTCTTGTCGGA
>JAAEQP010001278.1 GCA_024231375.1 bacterium
GATCGTGGTGAACCCTACCCCCTCTGCGTCACCCTCACCATGGTCCACTCAGAGGATGCTGTGCGCCTATACTCCGGGGAAACTACTATCTATGAACACGGCACATTGCCCGTCAAGGATTGTGTGTTGGCAGGAGTGCTGGCAAGGCCGGTCCGAAATGGGATAAAACACCGTTGGGTAGAGATCGCCTCAGAGGATGTCGTTTGCGTCCGCGAAACTCTCCGCCGGAATGGCTCCAGCGTCACGGAGTTGAGAATCTCGCGTGACGCTGGGAGCACGTGGGCGACCTCCTTCGTCTCAACCAGGCTCGCCAGCATCTACTTTGTCGACGCCAGGCACGGCTGGGCCGTCGGGGGAGCGGGCAAGTTGAGCCGTACTAGCGATGGCGGCGACAACTGGATACACACGGTCCTCCCAACAGACGAGGACTTCTACGCGGTTCATTTCGTGGACCAACGGATCGGCTGGGCAGCTGGCGGGTACGTCGGCCACGGCTTGTACGGTCACGGCTTCCCGGACGGAATCAGTATTTGGAGCACCACTGATGGGGGGGCAAGTTGGCGTTGTTCGCCGCGCATTGCCTTCGGCCGGGCAGAACCTCACGCCCATCCTGAAACGATCTACGGCTTGGTTTTCCGCGACCGGCAAGAGGGGTGGGCGGTCACACACGGCATGATGAAGAAGTCGAAACCCTGCGAGTATGGTCGGGTACTGCGGACGAC
>JAAEQP010001279.1 GCA_024231375.1 bacterium
CGTTCTCCAGCCGCTCGAGCATCACCGGGTCGCGGCTCAGAATGCGTTGCGCAACGGACGCCAAGTGGCCGCCGTGTCCCTTGTGGCTTTCCGCGAGGCTAGCGGCGCGGCCCTGGTCCAAGTAGAACAGCGCGTGCAAGGCATCGCCCCGGAGCAAATCGTTCTCATCCCTATCCTGGATGATGGATTCGAGCAAGGGCATGGCGTCCGCCGATCCCCCTTCACTGAGTACGAACACCGACGGACGCGTCTCGGCCTCGGAGAGTGTCTTCCGCGCGCGCGTCAACACCTCCCGCACCATATCGGTCACCCGAACGTCGCTTGTCAGCAGCTCGGCTCCTCCGCCGGGCCCCGTCGAATCAGCCAATCCCGATGTCGCGCCAGGTGTCGCGCCCCGGACCGGTCTCCGCAGTTCCCTCACGCGAAGGTGGCGCTGCCACGCGACCGCGGACACGACCGCAACGCACACGACTACGCCAAGGATGATGAGCTGCTTGCGCAACAGCGCACGCCGCGATCCGCTTCGATGGAGAGGCACGGCTTGTCCTTCTTGCCCAAATCCGGCCGGTTGAGGCCGCCTAGGAGCGGCGTTTCCCAATCCCTTCCGCGGCCGTCACCGTGTTGGTGAGCAGCATGGCAACGGTCATGGGACCAACGCCTCCGGGTACGGGCGTAATGGCGCGGGCTTTCTTGCTCACGCCCTTGAACTCGACATCGCCGGTCAATCGGTATCCGCGCTTGCGGGTCTTGTCTTCCACTCTGTTCATGCCCACATCGATGACGACAGCGCCTTCCTTCACCATCCGGGCGGTGATGAATTCGGACACGCCGATGGCCGCGACGAGGATGTCGGCCTGTTTCGTAATGGAGGCCAGCTTTTTGGTGCGCGAGTGACATACCGTCACCGTCGCGTTGGCGCCGGCGGCTTTCTGGACAAGCATGGCGGCCAACGGTTTGCCTACAATGTTCGACCGACCCACGATGACAACGTGCTTCCCGGCCGGGTCATAGCCGTAGCGCAGAAGCAGGCGTTGGCAGCCGTGCGGCGTGCAGGGAAGGAAGCCTTCTTCGCCGATGAGGAGTTTGCCTACATTGACGGGATGGAATCCGTCGGCGTCTTTGGCGGGATCGATGGCGTTGAGAACCTTCATCTCGTCGATCTGCTTGGGAACCGGCGACTGAACCAGAATACCGTGAACTTTGGGGTCGTTGTTGAGCCGCTTCACCAGCCCCAATACACGCCGCTCGGTGGCCGTGTCGGGCAACCGATGCGCGAAGGACGCGATGCCCACTTCCGCGCAGGCGCGTTCTTTGTTCCGCACATAGATGGCGCTGGCGGGATCGTCGCCTACGAGCACGACGGCCAGTCCGGGCGCGATGCCCCGTTTCTTCAGTGCGGCAACGCGATCCGCGAGGTCGGATCGAATCTCGGCGGCCAGTTTCTTCCCATCGATTAGCTTGGCGGTCTTCGGCATGCTGGTGCTCTCCCGTAGCGATCGGCTTCAGGTCAACGTCATCGGTTCGCCGCTAGGTCACGCGAAGCGGCTTCTCATGAAGAATACCCCAACGAACACGGCCACGCAAAGTGCCACCAGAATCACGACCGCCAGGACCGGTGTCGAAGGAGCCCCGGACTCATTCTCCGATGCGGCCGGAGGCGGACTTTCGCCGGGAGCCTCAACGTTGGCGGTCCCGTTCCCCCGCCGCTCGTCGAACACGCGCCCTCCCCGTTCGCGGATGGGGCGTGCGGCGCTTGTCTGGTCAGAGCCCCCTGGCACGGATGACTCGACCTCCCCAGCAGAGACATTCAGGCCGGACTTGGCGCCGTCAGGAAGCTGGCTTTCGATGGCCGTGCGGAACCGCTCTAGAATCTCGGGGTAGCGGTCGGCGATGACGGGAAGCCGCTTGAGCAGCGCCTCAATCGCCGCAAGCCGCGCCTGGGGCGAGGTTCTGCCTTCAATAGCGGTGGTGAGGAGTCCTGTAACGGCGTTCTGCTGGTGCGCGGTCGCGGCCGCGTACTGCGGGCCGTCGCCAACCAACGGTTCCGCATCGTATTCCAGCATCTGAAGGTAATGGCGCTCCGCCGACGCGCGATCGCCCCGGCTGCCCGCTACTTGCCCCAAACCGTACAGGCTCTCCAGTTGCAGGGCCGGGTTGTCGGGATAGTCGTCGACCAAGCCCGAGTACAGACGCTCCGCGGTATCGGGTTCCACCGTCTGGGCGCGTTTGGCCGCCATCCGTTTCACCGCGACCATGTAGGGATGGTCCGGGTCAAAGGTCTCGACCACGTTAAGGTATGCGTCCAACGCGCCCTTGGGGTCGGCTGGTTGTCCGTAGTCGCTGAGATCCCATTCCAGAATCTGGCCCATCGTGGCTGCCAGTTCGATGTTCTTACTGAAACCGGGGTAGCCGTCGATGATGGCTTGATACTGCTTGATCAGGGCTTCCTTGCCCTGCTCGCGGGCGATGGTTGAGGCCGACCGGCCCAGTTCCTGGATGGCGGCGAGGTACTCGGGGTACCGGGGCGATTCCTGAGCTGCAAAGGCGCTGCCCGCCACGAAGGTCACGGTCATCACAAGTGTCAGCACAAGACCCAACAACGTGCGGAGTCGTTTGCCTTCATCCCACCGAATGCTATGCCTGAGCGTCCGTTTCATATCCCACCTCATGCCTCCAGGACCCACAGCCGGTATAGTAGCATGCCCGGTGGTATCGACGCCTTCCAGGGCAACCGCACTAAATGGCAGGGGGGCTTCACGCTCCCGGGATGTAAACCGGAGAAACATTCAAGACGAGGTCCGAGTTTGGAGTGCGCCATCACGATGGCGCTTTGATTTCGGGGCATCACGATGCCCCGGACCGGGACAAGAGCCCCCATCGTCTGATGGGGCCCCATCGTGATGCGGGCGGGAAAAGCGGCATCGTGATGCCGCACTCCAAATAGTCCCCATTTGTGTGGGATGGGCCTAGCTGTCCACAAACGGGAGAGGCGGCACTCACGCAATCCTCCGTCTTCCGGGCGATTCTGGTGTGATTGCCCTGCCAACGCTTGCCTTGACGCCTATTCAACCCGGTGCTACCGTGGGATGCAACGCATGATCCGGGTCTAGAGCGCTTCAAGTAATTGTGTGGTCGCAGCTGCGCCAGTTGGGACGAGGCTGGCAAGGAACGAAGATGCAGGCGTGGCAGAGCCACGGCGAGGCTTCGTGACGCGGTCAGCCGACGCCGCAACCAGCAGATGCGGCTACAGAATTGGTTGAGGTGCTCTAAACGCAACCCGCACACGGGGGGAGTAGCCATGGCGTTCGCGGCAGCATTCGCGGAGAAGGAAATAGCACCGCCTCTCGGCGTCAGCAAGATCGGTTGGATCAAGGACATTCGTTCCGACACGCTGCTCGACCCGCTCTACGTACGAGTGGCGTTGCTTGAATCGGGGACCGGTAGGCTGGCGTTCGTGCAGTTGGACACGCTACGCATCGATTGGGCGGATGTGTGTACCCTGCGCCAACGCATCGCCGAAACGTATGACTTTCCCGGGGATTGCATCATGGTGTCCGCGACCCACAACCACGCCGGACCCGCTATCGCCAGCGCAGGCGCCGTGAAACGCGATGATGCCTACGCGGAAGCCACCATGAACACCATGGTCGAGGTCTTTGGGGAGGCCTTGGCGCGGATGCAAGACGCCGAGATCGGGTGTGGCAGTTGCTTCGAGTTCAACGTGGCCCACAACCGCCGCATCATGATGCGCGACGGGACTGTCCGCACCCACGGCACATTCAAGGACCCCGAAGCATTGTGTTTTGAGGGACCCATCGACCCGGAGGTGGCTGTGATGGCCGTCCGTGCGAAGGATGGAGGCTGGCTTGGCGCTCTGGTGAATTTCGCCTGCCACCCCACGCATCACGCCGGAACCACGGAGCTATCTGGAGGCTATCCCGCCGCGTTGGCGGTTGCCATGAAACAACGCGGCTGCCCGGTCACTCTGTTCCTAAACGGGGCCTGCGGCAACCTGCATCACGCCAACCCGATGACGAACACCGACACGCCGAAGGAGGACATCGCCCGCATCCTCGCCGAGGACGCGTCACGCCTCATGGAATCGGTCGAGTTGACCGACGATGTCGCACTAGCCTCGGCGTCGCGGATGCTGGCGCTGCCCTACCGTGACCCGTCCAGCGACGAACAGGCCGGCAAGATTCGCGGCGCACAGCGGTTCGTCGATCCGGGTCTCTACGACATGCTCATCCCGGACCTCCTCGAGCGTATCCGGCGCGACAAGATTCTGGAAGTGGAACTCCAGGCCCACGCCATCGGAAACCACGTCCTGGTGGCTGTGCCCGCCGAGCTGTTCGTTCAGCTGGGATTGCGCATCAAGACCGGCGCCCACCCCTGGCACGCGTTGGTGGTGGGCTATGCCAACGGAAGCGTCGGGTATGTGCCGCACCGCGAAGCCTTCGCGCGTGGGGGGTATGAGACGACGTTCGGCCCGTCGAGCCAACTCGCGCCGGAGGCCGGAGACCTCATCGTCCAAGGTACGCTGGGGCTGATCGGCGAAATCCCGGCCACAGTCAGGGCGGAGGGATAGAGAATGTGCCGTAGTGCGGCAGTTGGGTTGGCCCTTGTCGTCCTAGCCATGACGGCCGCCCACGGCCAGACGTCGGGAGGTGCCGTGGATCCCTATCAGTTCGCCTATCCGACGACCGTCATCTTCAAAGGGCAAGAGCCGTTCAAGTACGGCCGCGAACCCATCCTGCGCAGAATGCCCGATGGTTCGTTGGCCTGTCTCATCTACTCGGGCGGACCCTCGGAACCCCACGACGACAATGTGACCCTCATCACGCGTAGCGCCGACGACGGCACAACATGGACGCCGCCCGAGGTGCTGTTCAGCCACAAGACCCGGGGCGTGTGGTCCACCGAGCTGTTCACAGGCGGTCCCGATCCTTGCATCTTCGTGCATACCTTCGATGCCGCCAGCCACTACGCCGAGCTTCGGGCCTACCGGTCGTTCACGCGGGACAACGGGAAAACGTGGTCCGAACCGGTCTCCGTACCTGGAGGGGTGAACGGCGTGTCCGTGCGGCAGGGCATCGTCCTATCGGACGGAACCTGGGTGTTCCCCTGCTACTGGCAGGAAGTCCTGGGCCAATGGGACTGGGAGAAGAAGGGCAAGGAATACGGCGGCCATCACGGGTCGTGGCGGTTCGTGTCGGGCGTCCTTCGATCCGCGGACCAGGGCAAGAGCTTCACGCTCCACGGCAACCTTCGCGCAGGCACCAATCTCTGGGAACCTGCCGTTGTCGAGATCGCGCCGAACCGGATCGTCATGCTCCTCCGCGCCGACGGTGCGGGCGCCTTCTATCGCGCCGAAAGCAACGACGGCGGCAGGACATGGTCCGCACCCGAATTGAGCGACATCCCCGACCCTGGCGCCAAGATGTGTCTGGTCCGCGCCGGCGACGCGGTTGTTCTCCTGCACAACCCCAACCCGAACGCAGGCTGGCAGAACCGAAACGTTCTTTCCCTGTGGGTCAGCCGCGACGGGTGCAAGACATGGCCCACCAAACTAGACTTGGGCCGCGTTCGCTCCGAAGGCCGCGTTCTGTGCTACCCCCACGCCTTCGCCGACACCGAGCAACGCCTGCTCTACATAGCCTGCGACGGCGTGTTCGAGCACTACTTGCTGAAGGTTCCCTTCGACGACTTCTTGTAGATGAACCACGCAGTTCCGTGCCCCTGTGCATGCGGCAGCAAGTGATAGACGCGGATTCCCCATACAGTAAGCGAAGCCTAGACGAAGGCTCTTCGTCCACCTGTCGAGTAGAGGCAGTTGTAGGAGGGGTCCGCAAGGTGGTTGTGGTTTTCAACAGTCCGATCAGTGAGACGCACAGCGCATGGCGGACAATTCGGTCAAACTCATCGAAAACGTCTGTTCTGCTCCAGCCGGCTCAGCACCATTCAGCGTGCATTCTCTGAAGGGGACAGGCCCACAGCGCCGACGTGATGCCCACAACGGGTCCGAGCGGGAAGATAATGCGCTCCACCGGGGATAGCTCGCCTTCAATCAGAGGTATCGAGCAGGAAGCCCGGGTAGTGCCCCTAGCACACGCCTGCGACCTCTCACGGACCGCAACGTCGGCAGGCGATGGGTTGACGGCACTGACTACCTCGTTCATACTGCAACAAGCCTTCTGGCGGGAGTCGCCAGCGGGATCATATAGGAATCTCGGCCCGAGTCTCGTGAAACACATGAGGCGATGATGACACTTCTTCTGGTAGTGCTGGCTATCTCCGTGAACGTTGTCGTGCACACTCTGTCAATGGCTGCCGCCGCGAGGCTTGCAGGTCAGCCTGTTGAGAAGATCGGAATCTTCACCGGCCCACGCATAAGGAGGATCAACGTCGGCAATGTCGTCCTTGACGTCAATTCGATTCCGATAACTGGGTCCGTTCGCTTCGGCGGCGATCTTCAGACGATTCACCCGTTGAAGCTGGCTCTGATCTCATTTGGCGGCAATTTGACTCTCTTCATCTTGGCAGCAGTTGCCCTCGGACCATCCGAAGCTCTCCATAAGTTTCTAATGGGATTCCCTCAAATAGTCTCTGGCGCAATTGCTCCGCACTCATCGGGGACAAGTCTGCTGGTTGCACTCCAAGAATTCGCAAGCGCCAATCCCTTCGCAGCGGTTCTAGGCCTAGCTGCCAGCAAGATGGCTGCATGGAATCTGCTACCCATTCCGAATCTCAATGGCGGGGTGATCGTCCTTGTGTTCGTGCATTGGCTCAAGCCTATGTCGCAAAGAGTGAGGGAGCGTCTTCAGTTGGTCGGCTTGGTCCTCATCCTGATGATCATGGTGGGTTGGTTTCTGGCTTCCTGTTTCTTCTTCTGGAGCGCTCCAGTCTAGATCTGCAGCCCTTCGAAGCGACACGGCATCGTCAAGCATGTACAGACCAGTTGCTCCGGTCGAGGTCACGACAAGAACTACGTCCGTTATGGCGCACACTCCAGCGACACAACCCCGAACAGAAGTCATTGCGTTTGAAAGCGGTGAAGGTATCTGTTGGCTTTTGACTCTGCCCCCCTCTCCCCCTAGACTATCCCCAGGGATTCCGCGACTGCGTTCGCGGAAATGAGGCAAATCTCCACCAACTCAAGGACGAGAGGTACTTACCGTGCTCTTCCGTATCACGTTCGCAGCAATCCTTGCCGTCACGTGTGCCCAGACCGCCATCTCAGCCGAAAAGACTGTCGCCGAATCCGCCCGCGACATCCCCGTGGCCTACGATGTGGACGTGGTGGTGGTTGGTGGATCCTCGGGTGCGGTCGCTGCCGCGGCCGAGGCCGCGAATCAAGGCGCAGACGTGTTTCTCGCCGCACCGCGCACCTATCTTGGCGAGGACCTGTGCGGCACGTACCGGCTCTGGCTCAACCCCGGCGAAGAACCCGCCAGTGAACTCGAGGAAGCCCTCTTCGAAGAACCGCCCGCGCCCATGTGGTTGGGCGAAGGGCTGCCCTTCACCTACGAGGCCGACCTTCTCTCAGCGGGCAAGCATCAGGACACGAATCCACCGTCCATGCTCTGCGATGGCAAGTGGCAGAGCGCCTACAACCAGAGCGTGGAGTATCCCGGCGACGTCAATGTCGTCCTGGATCTTGGCGAACCTCAGGCCCTCGGCGAGATCCACATCCTGGCGTTTCAGCGGAACCGCGACATCGAAGTGAAATCGCTCGACATCGCACTGAGCACGGACAAACAGACCTGGACCCCCGCCGGGACTATCCAGAACGAAATGCTGGGCCAGGGCGAGTACATCGACGAGCCCCTCTACCTCGCTACCCCGCTTGAAGGCACGGCCCGGTACGTGCGCGTGATCGCGCACAAATCCGAACGGGTGAAACGGCTTCTGCTCGCCGAAATCGTGGTGGAGGCTACTGGTGATACCACGACCAGCAAATACAAGACCGACGCCCGAGTCCCTCCGAAGCCCATGCAGGTCAAGCGCACGCTGGATCAGACCCTTCTCGACGCGGGCGTCACATTCCTCTTCGGCTGCTACCCGACGGACGTACTCCGAGATGCCGACGGCGCGCTCGCGGGCATCGTCATGGCCAACCGTGCCGGCCGCCAAGCCGTTCGCGCCAAGGTCATCATCGACGCGACGCCACGCGCCGCCGTTGCCCGTATGGCCGGCACCAGGTTCGCGCGCTATCCAGGCGGCGAGCAGACCTTCACGCGCATCGTCGTGGGCGGAGACGCGCCCGAGGCCGAAGGCGTCGGTGTCCGCACCATGCCAAGCCCCGTGCAGGTCGCCCGTACCGGCAAACGCGGCACCGGATTCCATTTGGCTTACGAGTGTACGTTGACGTTTCCCATGGGAAATGCCTCATACGCGTCCTTCGCGCAGGCCGAACTGAAGGCGCGCGACCTGACCTGGACCTCCGGGCAGGTAGGTAGTTCCGAATTCCTGTTCCAGGTGCCGCCCGACGCCATGCGTGGCGCACAGCGGCTGAAGGGAACCTGGCCCGGTGCGGAGGCCGCCGACCTAGCGGCGTTTCGTCCCGCGAAGACATCTGGACTCTACGTGTTGGGCGGGTGCGCTGACGTATCGCGCGATGCGGCCGCCGCGCTGTTGCGTCCGCTGCAGTTCCTGCGGTTGGGCACGCGCGTTGGCAGAGCCGCGGCAGAGGATGCCGAAGTGCATCTCAAGCCTCGCGTGGTGTGTTTCGGCGACAGCATCACGGCTGCGGCGTACCCCACCAAGTTGGCGGGGATGCTGAAAGGGTACCGCGTCATCAACGCCGGTATCGGCGGCAACACGTCGGCACAGGGACTAGCGCGCCTCGATGCGGACGTGCTGGAACACAATCCCCAAGCCGTCGTTGTGCTCTTCGGCACCAATGACAGCGTGCTCAACGGTCCCGGCAAGTACCGCGTCCCCGTCGGCGAGTACGAGAAGAACCTGCGCGCCATCGCCACCAAGTGCCAGGCCAATGGTGCCCGCGTGATCTTCATGACGCCGCCCCCCATCATGGACGCGCCCTATTACACGCGCCATCCCAAGGAGTACTACGAGCTCGATGGCGGGTTGCAGATGATTCTTACCCGGTATCGCGAGGCTGTGAAGCGGGTCGCCGCCGAGGTGAAGGCCCCCGTCATTGAACTGGAGAAGAGCTTGGCTGCGAACCGGTCCGTGCTTGCAGAATGCGGTGTCCATCCGAACGCGCAGGGCGAGCGAATCATGGCGGAGTGCGCCGCACGAGCCCTGGATCCTCTCCTTCCCGCCAAAGACAGTCTCGCGCCTCAGGGCGTTCACGTGGCCTGCGAAACCGGGAAGGCTTCGGTCAAGGGTGACACCCGAGAGATGCTCGTCGGCCTTCGTTCGTTCCAACGCGGACTCGCCACCATTCCTGCCGAGGCGTGCACCACACCCGTCATTGCCGAATATGATGTGGTGGTCGTGGGCGGCGGCACGGGCGGCGCGCCCGCGGGCATTGGCGCGGCACGCGCCGGGGCCAAGACCCTCGTTATCGAGTACCAGTACGGACTCGGCGGCGTCGGCACGCTGGGGCTCATCGGCAAGTACTACTACGGCTACCGCGCCGGGTTCACCGGCGAGATCGACATGGGCGTCGCCAACATGGGCGAGATGAAGACTGACGAGCCCGCGCACGGCTGGAACGTGGAATGGAAGATGGAGTGGCTGCGCCAAGCACTATGTACGGGGGGCGCCGACATCTGGTTCGGAACCCTCGGGTGCGGCGCGGTGATTGACGGCGACAAGGTCGCCGGCGTGGTCGTTGCAACGCCACATGGCCGCGGTATCGTCCTCGCCAAGACCGTCATCGACTCCACCGGCAACTCCGACATCGCGGCCGCGGCCGGCGCGACCTGCATCTACACCGACGCGTCGCACGTAGCCGTGCAGGGCACGGGGCTCCCGCCGCGTCAGCCAGGGGCCGGGTATACCAACACCGACTACACGTTGACAGATGACGGGGACGTGGTCGATGTATGGCGGTCGTTTGTGGCTGCCCGCGTGAAGTACCGCAAGGCCTTTGATCTTGGCCAAGTCATCGACACCCGCGAACGCCGTCGGATCGTGGGCGATTTCGTCATCTCGCCGTTGGATATCTTCAACGGCCGCACCTATCCGGACAGCGTCGGCAAATCCCACAGCAACTTCGACACCCATGGGTTCACCATCCATCCGCTATTCTCTCTCAACGCCCCGGACAAGATCGGGATCGATGCGTTCACGCCATACCGTGCGCTGTTGCCTAAGGGACTGGACGACATTCTCGTGACCGGTCTCGGTATCAGCGCCCACCGCGACTCCATGCCCATCTTGCGCATGCAGCCGGATATCCAGAA
>JAAEQP010001280.1 GCA_024231375.1 bacterium
AAAGGGATGGGAGGTGGAACGATGAAAAGCGCCACCGGACTCGTCCTCTTGCTTCCCACCTACCAGGCCATCCCCGCCTGTCGCAACGCCATCTCCGGCGTCTGCCGGGGTGGCGGCTGTCCCTGCGCGTGCCACCGCCCGCCCAATGGGCTGCGTGGCCAGGGGATGCCGCAGGAAGAGATCGACGCTCACTGGGACCGCCAGGCTGCGCTGTGCCCGCCCGCCGGGTCGCGCTTTCCCCTGGCGTGGGCGTAGAGAGGAGATGACGTATGATCCCGGATGAATTGACCGCTCGCGCACAGTGGATCGTCTGGCGTTCGGAGCAGCGCCGGGGCAGGGTCACAAAGGTGCCCTACGTACCCGGCACGCACCGGCACGCCAGGTCGAACGATCCTTCCACCTGGCGGACGTTCGAGGAGGCGATGGTGTCACACCGTCGTGATGGTTTCGACGGTGTCGGATACGCCTTTTCCGCGGACGACGGACTCACGGGTATCGACCTGGACCACTGCGCCGGTGAGTATGGCGTCCTGGACCCCTGGGCGCTTTGCATCGTGCGGGAGCTAGACTCTTACGCCGAGTGGAGTCCCAGCGGGCACGGCGTGCACATCATCGTCCAGGCCCAGCTTCCGCCACGAGGACGCAAGCGGGGCGACGTCGAGATGTACGACCGGCTGCGCTTCTTTGCGACGACGGGGAACTGGTTGTCCATCACGCCCCCCACCGTCGAGAAGCGCCAGGCAGCGTTGGACGGATTGCACGCCCGCGTCTTTCCTCCACCTGCACCAAAGCGGGTGAATGCGCGCGTCTCCGCTTCCACCCCGGACGACGTGACACTGATCCGGAGAGCGCAGAGCGCCCGGAACGGGTTCAAGTTCGGCGCATTGTGGGCCGGTGATACGTCGCTGTACGCAGGGGAGGCAACGCCGGACGCAGCGAGGGTGACCTCGCCCTGTGCAGAATGCTGGGCTATTGGACCGGCGGCGACGCCGACCGCGTGGATCGGCTCTTTCGGCAATCAGGGCTGTATCGCCCCAAGTGGGACCGGCGTCACTATGCCGACGGTCGCACCTATGGACAGGCGACCATCGAAAAAGCAATTCGCTAGAACAGAAGGAGGTTAACAATGAAAGTTACGTGTTTACGAGAATCTTTGAACGAGGGGTTGGACGTCGTCGGACGAGCCGTTTCGTCACACACCTCGCTTCCGTCGCTCAGCAACGTGCTCCTGGCGACGGACGGTGGGCGGCTCAAGCTCTGCGCCACCGACCTGCAGATCGGTATCACCTGCTGGCTGGGCGCTCGCGTGGAGGACGACGGAGCGATCAGTGTCCCGGCGCGCACCCTGACCGACCTGGTCAAGATGTTGCCCGACGGACCGGTCGATATGACGCTGCACGACGCCGCGCTGAAGCTCAACCTGCGCGCGGGTCGCACCGAGGCGAATTTGCACGGTCTCGACGCTGCCGACTTTCCGGCCGTGATGCTGCCCGATGAGGGAGAGACGATCACGGTCGATGCAGATGTACTGCGCGAGGCCATCGACCAGGTCGCCTTTAGCGCCAGCGACGACGAGAGCCGCCCGATCTTGACCGGCGTGTCCGCCGAGTTTGAAGGTGAGCAACTTACACTGGCAGCCGCCGACGGCATCCGTCTCGCGGTGCGCACCATCCCGCTGGCCCTGCCTGTCCTGCCTGTCGGCAGACAAGGCGGCAGACAAGGTCACCCCGTCGTGGACGCTTTCAGCATCATCGTCCCGGCGCGGTCGCTGGTCGAGTTGAGCCGCATCGTCAAGCGAGAGACGGGTTCGGTCGAGATCGTCGTCCCATCCACCCGGAATATGGTTTTCTTCCAGACCGGCGACGTCGTGTTGGCGTCGCAACTGATCGAGGGCAAGTTCCCGGATTATGGGCGCATCATTCCCACCGAACATGCGACGCGGACAGTGGTCAATCTGGCGGCGTTCTCGAGAGCGTGCAAGAAGGCGCTCGTCTTTGCCCGCGACAATGGGCACATCGCGCATCTAAAGGTCGAGCACGGGCTGCCAGGCTGCGTCAATGTTTTAGCCAAATCAGTCGAATCTGGCGACGACAAGAGCGTGGTCGATGCCGACGTCGAGGGGCAAGCGGTCGAGATCAACTTTAACGTCAAGTACTTGATCTCCGCGCTCTCGGCGGTGGGCACGCCCCAGGTGGCATTGGAGACGACGGCGGCTACTCAGCCTGGCGTCATCCGTCCCGTGGGCGACGTGGACTATGTCCACGTGATCATGCCGATGCACCCGGACTAGACGACAGGAAACCCACGAAAAGACAGACCAGGCAAGGAGCAGACACTCCTTGCCTGGTTTTTCTCTCACACACGCAATCATATTTTCCGTAATCATTGCTCCATTCAGGAGCATTCGATTTTACGTTGGCAAGTTCCCACTCGGGCGAATTGTCATTCGCATAACAGTTTCAACATTCGACTTGCAGGCCAGAGCAACAGCCTGCCACACACGCGCGGCGCTCCGATGAGTGGGCCGCGACACAGAAGGAGGTACAAATGCTCACGATCAAGAACAGAAAAGGGATGGCGGTCGGGATCACGTCCGCGGCCGTCACCCCGGACGAGAGAATCGCGTTTCTCTCCATCGTCGGCGCTCAGACCGCCGTCAAGGCCTTGTGGGCGTCGGTGCTGAACCGGCGCGCAGCGCTCCACATCAGTGGACGCAGCAATTCCTACTATGGCGACGACAATGTGGAGTACGTGACCCTGAAACAGTCGCCTGCGCCGGGCGTGCACCATTGGGTGATGTTCCCCGAACCCGGACCGTCGGCCCCGTACCTGCTGCTCGTTCCCCTGGGAATGAGCAGAGAGGAACAACTGGTCAAACTGCTGAACCAACACACGCTCTGGCCGGTCAAGGACGAATGGGGCAGCGTGCTCTGGGAACAGGGCATCACCGCCGGTGACGACGACGTGTGCCTGATCCGGGAACTCGAGGTGCACGGCAACCTCGATTGGGCCTACGCCGTCAGCACCATCGGATGGGACGACGTGATCGACCAGGCCGCTCGCCAGGGCAGTCTTTTCTTTGGAGGGCGACCATGACGGTGAAACCTGAATGGGCGCTGCGCATCCTGGACACACTCGCGTCGAGCATCGCCTGGCTGCAAGAACGGGCCGCGATGGTCGAGCGCCCAATGCCCGACACACCGGATAAACTCGTGGCCTGGGCCTTGGACGAGTTGACGATCCAGATCCACCAGGCCCAGAGCCATCCCGACAAAGCGGACGAGCGCTTGTCGTTCGCAAGCGAGATGGCATTTCTGGCATCGGTGCTGCTTTGGCAGGGAGCCAGGCCCGCGTTTCTCCCGTGGGAGAAGAGCACAGAAGGAGGTGAATGATGGCGAGACTGGCCGCAATCGAAAAGGGTGAATACTATCCCACCCCGCTCTCGGTGATGGACCACATCGCCTCGTACCTCGTCCCGGCCAAGGGACAGCGGGGCGTCATCCGTCTCTTTGATCCCTGCGCGGGCGAGGGGCTGGCGTTGGAGGCTTTGGCGAAAGCCGTGGCCCCGCGCACCAACCGGCCCGTGCAGACCTGGGGCGTGGAGATCTCGCCCGACCGGGCAGCGCAAGCCGCCCAACGGCTCGACCTGGTGATCGAAGCGCCGCTCGAGGCCGTGGCCTGGTCACCGGTACGACACGGCGTCGCGTCTGTCCTTTACCTAAATTCTCCGTACGACCAGAATGGCGCCGGGGGCCGGATGGAGTTCGATTTCCTCAAGATGGGGCTGTCGTCGCTGGTCAAGGACGGCGTGTTGGTCTACGTGATCCCGACCAGTGCCGTGAACTACAAGATGGCCCAGTACCTCGTCCAGCACTTTTGGGACATCCGCATCTTTCGCTTTGGCGACGAGCCAGGCCCGGCCGGGTTCGATGCCTTCAAGCAGATCGTGGTCCTGGGTGTCAAACGCCGGGAGAGCCTGCGCCAGGGCGAGGTCTACACGCCACAGCACTATGACGTGGTAAAGGACCTGGTCGAAGGATGTGACGAGCGATACTCGTACCGGCGTAGCGACCGGTCGGTCAGGGAGACGCTTCCCACCGCTCTGCCGGAAGGCGTCCTCTACGACGTGCCTGTCGCTCGCAAGTCCGCCAGGCTGCGCCGCTACCGGTACACGGAACCCGAACTGGATGACCTGGTCGCCCGCACGTGGCCCACGGTCGAGGCGCAGATGGCCGGTGCGTTGCTGGCCTCGGATTCGGAACTGCCCCAACCGTTGATGCCGCCCAAAGTGGGCCACATCGCCCAGATCGTGGCGGCGGGGTTGGCCGGGCTGATCGACGTGGGCAACGAGGTGTTCAAAGGCCGCGTGGTCAAGACCCAGGTAGAGATACCGGACCCGGAGGACGATGCCAAGATCGTCGTGCGAGATCGCTACGACACACACGTCGTCGTGGTCGCCCCCGACGGGCTAGAGCATCTCTCCGTTCCATCGCAGGTGGAGGGCTTTCTCCAGGAGCACATCGAGGTGTTCAAGGAGTATATCACCGCGAACTTTTGCCCCTACGGCAACACCGTCACGCCGGAAGAGGAGCGCATCCTGGATACCCTGAGCCTGGACAAACGGCTGCCGGGCGTGGCAAAGCGCGGGCTGCTGCCCAAGCAGCGCGAGGTCGCCGTCGCGCTCACTCGTTCCATCGAACGATACGGCGTCGGCCACCTGATCGGCGAGATGGGGGTGGGCAAAACTCGTACATCTCTTGCATCCGTCGAGTTGATGGACAGTTATCCTGCTCTAGTGATCTGTCCGCCGCACTTGGTGAACAAGTGGAAACGCGAGATTGAGGCTGCCGTCCCCGGTGCGCGCGCTCACATCGTCGGCAGTATCGGCGAGTTGGAAGAACTGCGGACGAGGTACGAACGGGGCCAAAAGCTGGTCGCCGTCGTGTCGCGGAGCCGGATCAAGATGGGGCCGGGGTGGTTCAAGACATCAGGAGTGCGGTACACGTTGAGCAAGGAGCGGGACGAGCGCGAGCCGTTCAGACGATGCCTGCGAGCGTACCGGGAACTGCGAACGGCGTATCTCGCGGAACCGTCCGCCGAACTGC
>JAAEQP010001281.1 GCA_024231375.1 bacterium
CCCGTGGTCCCCAGCACATGATTGAGCGTTGCCCCATCGGTGGTGCTGAACACGGCCTTGATGGCGGGGATGCCCGAACCCAGCACCACAATCGGCACCAGACCGAACAGCCGATGTTGCGTCGTCAGGAAGAAGTATGCGGGCACAACGAAGGCCGCCAGAAACAGACACACCGCATATTCGACCCGCGCGAATCCCCGTCCGAATCGCACCGCCAGCGTACGCTTCCCGGCACGCCGATCCTCGTCCACATCGCGCATGTTGTTGACCGCCAGAAGCGCTACGGACATGAGCCCCACGGCAAGCCCCGCGATCAGCGAGTCCGGCGTGATCACATAGGTTTGCAGGTAGTACGTGCCCACCACAGCCACGGGCCCGAAGAAAACCAACACAAATACATCGCCCAGACCCACGTAACCAAGGGGATACGGTCCTCCCGTGTACAACACGCCGCATGCGATAGAGAGGATGCCGATGATTAGAAACGGCCATCCGCCCCGCCACAGGATATAGGCCCCCGGCACGAGCACCAACGCGAACACAAAGACGGCCGCCCGCAACATCACGCCGGGCGCGACGAAACCCGCTTGCGTGGCGCGGGTAGGTCCTTTCCGGTCGTCCGTATCCGTCCCTTTGACGAAATCGAAATAGTCGTTGGCGAGATTCGTGCCGATCTGGATGAGGGCAGCGCCCAGCAGCGCGCACACCGCCGAGGGCCAGTGCGGCAGACCCGATGCGTAGGCCATGGCCGTGCCCACGATCACCGGCGCCACCGCGGCAGGCAGCGTCTTGGGCCTCGCCGCCAGTATCCATACCTTCATCGCACCCATCCGCGCGCTACGCTCCGCTGCCCCACACCGTCAGCTTGTACCGCCATTCGCCAACCCGCCAGACCTCCGACCGGTCCCAGCCCAGCATCGACCGGTACGGCATGGTGAAATAGCATGGCGATCCGCCGTCGGTGGGCGGTCCACCATCCACCGTGTAATCCACGCGGAACACCACCATCCCAAACAGGCCGCCGCGCGGCGTGATGCCGGTGATCTCGACCCGCGATTGCTTCACGACCTCGTCGGCATGCTGCCGAAACTGCACCTCGCTCATGGTGTTCAGGTCCGCACCACTCATGAGCGGCGAATTGCTCCAGAGATTGCGCGTCAACACTTCCATCTGGAGAATCTCTTTGGCTTCGTCGAGGTGCTTCTGCGCCTTGCTGAACCGGTACCGCCCGAGTCCGATCACCACCACGATAATTACTACAATGGCGACCACGGCCTTCCAGCCTCGGAACTCCGCAATCTGAATTTCGAAACCGCTCATGGTGTGCCCTCCATCTAACCGCCGCTTCCGGGCGTCAGGGTTTCCGGTCGAATTGCTGGAAATCGGGTTTGCGCTTCTCCACGAACGCGTTTCGGCCTTCCTGCCCTTCCTCGGTCATGTAGAACAACATCGTGGCATTGCCCGCCAGTTCCTGAAGTCCGGCCTGCCCGTCGCAGTCCGCGTTCAGTGCGGCCTTCAAGCACCGTATCGCCACCGGCGAATTGGCCAGGATTTCACGGCACCACTTCACCGTTTCCTCTTCCAACTGATCGTAGGGCACCACCGCGTTGACCAGCCCCATGTCCAGCGCCTCCTGCGCCGAATACTGCCGGCACAGGAACCAGATTTCCCGCGCCTTCTTCTGCCCCACGATGCGCGCCATGTAGCTCGCGCCGTATCCGCCGTCGAAGGACCCCACCTTGGGCCCTGTTTGTCCGAAGACGGCGTTGTCGGCCGCAATGGTCAGGTCCGCGACCAGATGCAACACATGCCCGCCGCCAATGGCGTACCCCGCGACCATGGCAATGATGGGTGTGGGACACGTCCGCATCTGACGCTGAAAGTCCAACACATTCAACCGGTGCGCGCCACTTTCGCTGTCGACATACCCCGCCTCGCCCCGGATTCGCTGGTCGCCGCCCGAGCAGAAGGCCTTCTCGCCTTCGCCCGTCAGGATCACCACGCCGATGTCCGCGTCGAACCGGGCGTCGTTCAACGCATGCGCCATCTCGTCCACCGTCACCGGACGAAAGGCGTTCCGCACCTCGGGACGGTTGATGGTGATCTTCGCGATCCCTTCCGCCTTCTCATATCGGA
>JAAEQP010001282.1 GCA_024231375.1 bacterium
GTAGGCGTACCCCCCAAAAAACGTGCAATCTTTCGCGAAAGTTGACTGACCTTGCCACCTGGCACGCATCTTGTCTGCAAGAAAATCCGAGAAATACCCGATATCGCGCTTGGAAACCCGTACGCAACGCGTATATTGTAGGTATAACAAGGACAGCGAACAAGGGGGCGACAAATGAAGGCAATGCTCGCAATGGACTACCTGACCGACCTCGATCCGGCCGGTTGGTTGCTCAGTGAGAAGCTCGACGGGGTCCGTGCGCTTTGGACCGGGTCGGAACTCGTCAGTCGCAACGGCAACGCCTTCTCGGCGCCGGAATGGTTTATCGCGGACCTCCCTGCCGGTTGCGCGCTCGACGGCGAGCTTTACTGCGGTCGCGGGACTCTCGGCCGTGCCGCAGGGATCGTCCGTCGGAAGTCCGGCAGTGGTTGGGACTGGCGCCACGTCCGCTACATGGTCTTCGACGCACCGAAGGCGCGCGGCGGGTTCGAGAAGCGCCTTGCCCGCGCCCGGAAGGCCGTCTCGCGTTGCCAACATGCCGAGATCGTAGAGCACACCGAGTGCCGCGACTCCGACCACCTCGCCGAATCATTCTCAGAGATCGTCGCTGGCGGCGGCGAGGGCGTCATGCTCCGCCGTCCCGGGTCCGCATACGAAGGCAAACGGTCGTTCAGCCTGCTCAAATACAAGGCCGTCGACGCGTCCGAGGCGGAAGTCGTCGGGTATACGGTCGGCAACCGGGCGCTCGCCTGCCGGATCGCCGGTATCGAGTTCCGCGTCGGCGCCGGACTCACCAACGCACTCCGTGAGAACCCGCCGGCGGTCGGCTCGGTTGTCACGTTCACCCACAACGGGACGACGCACAACGGCACGCCGCGGAATCCCGTCTTCGTCGCCGTGAGGGATTACGAATGAGGGAACTTATCCGCAGGGCCGGCGGAATCGCTGCCTTCTCGCGCTTGACTGGGATACCGTACAGGACGGCGCAGTGTTGGTCCCGGGAAGGACACAAGGACGGGCGCGTGCCGCCGCTATGGCTAGCCGCGTTGGTATCCGATGCGCTAAAGTACAGGCGGACCAATGCCACTCGTTGACGACATAGCAACCGCCCTCGAAGTCTCGCACGGGACCGCGTGCAAGATCGCGAAGCTGACGAAGTTGCCCGACCGCGCGAAGTCCATCCGCGAGGATAGCTACTGGCGCAAGGTGGCGAAGGTATGCAAGCGGCACGACATCACCGCCGGGCGCATCCTCGAACTGGCATCGAAGCGCAAACGAGGGCGCGTACCCGTACCCGTAGGCGCGGACGCAGGTACGCAGGCGCGCGCCCCTCATGCGGGCGACGAACCAGGCGGCCGGCACGAACTCGGGTCGTTCGAGGCATCGTTGGAGTCGCTGCGGCTATCCGTCGCGACGATCGGGGCGGCCGTCAGCAGCAACGGCACGGAGGACCGTACCGACCTCCAGCTCATCGACCGCTACGCCAAACTCCAGAGCGAACTACGGCAAAGCGAAAAGGAATGGCTCGCGCTCCAGAAGGAATACGCGCTCATATTCCGGCGCGGCGACGTGTACGAGACAACGTCTACGCTGTGGGTGGCGTTCCGCGCGGCCATAGACTCGCTGATGAGTCAAATAACCGAATCGACCAACCTACCCGCCTGGCTGGAGGAAATGGGCGGCAGTATCGGCGACGAAGACCAACGGA
>JAAEQP010001283.1 GCA_024231375.1 bacterium
GTTGAAGAGTCTGTTCGGTACCAATAAAGAACGGCAGGTCAAGAAGTTAGTTCCGGTCCTGCAACAGGTCCGAGCGCACGAACGCACCTGCGTCAGTATGACCAACGACGAGTTGCGGGGCGAGACCGCGGCGTTCAAGGAGAGCCTGAACCAAGGGGCGACGCTCGACGACATTCTGCCCGAGGCGTTCGCCACCGTGTGTGAAGTATCCAAACGCGTCACGGGCATGCGCATGTTCGACGTGCAGATCATCGGCGGAATCGTACTTCACCAGGGCATGATCGCGGAAATGGTTACGGGTGAAGGCAAGACGTTGGCCGCCACGATGCCCATCTATTTGAACGCACTCACCGGTAACGGAGTGCATTTGGTGACGCACAGCGATTACCTGGCCCGGCGTGACGGGGAGTGGATGGGGCCCGTGTACGAGTTCATGGGCCAAACGGTTGGTTTGATCCAGCACGACATGAGCACTGCCGAACGGCAGGTTGCGTATCGATCCGACGTCACCTACGGGACCAACAACGAGTTTGGTTTCGACTATCTGCGGGACAACATGGCCGTCCGGGCGGATATGCGTGTACAGCGGGCGCTGAACTACGCCATCATTGACGAGATCGACTCGATTCTGGTCGACGAGGCGCGGACGCCGCTGATCATTTCGGGGCGCCCTGAGAAGAGCACGGACCTCTACTACAAGGTGGACGAGGCGGTTCGGAGACTCAAGAAGGGCATCCCCCCGGAAGACCCTGAAGCCGAGAAGAATTACGACTACGAGGTGGAGGAAAAGGGCCAGCACGTGATTCTGACGGAACGGGGCATGGTCAATGCGGAACGGTACCTGGGTATCGATGACCTGTACGTCTCGGACTCGCTGGGCGTGGTCCACATGATTGAGCAGTCCATCCGGGCCCATGAACTGTACAAGCGCGACGTGCGGTACGTGAACCGGAACGGCGAGATCCTTATCGTGGACGACTTCACGGGCCGCATCATGGAAGGCCGCCGCTATTCGGACGGGCTGCATCAGGCGATTGAGGCGAAGGAGCGGGTGGCGGTCCAGTTCGAGTCCCAGACGGTCGCGAGCATCACGTACCAGAACCTGTTCAAACTCTACAACAAGATTGCGGGCATGACGGGTACGGCGGCGACGGAAGCCAACGAATTCGCCCAGATCTACGATCTCGATGTGGTCCAGATCCCCACGAACCAGCCCTTGGTGCGCGACGACCAGACCGATCTGGTGTTCGCCACGGAGGAAGGCAAGTTTCGGCATGTGGTCAAAGAGATCGCCGAGATCAACGAAACAGGACGGCCGGTCCTGGTGGGCACCGTATCCATCGAGAAGTCCGAGAAAGTCGCCGCCATGCTCGAAGAGGCTGGCGTGAAGGATTTCCAGGTACTCAACGCGAAGCAGCACGACCGCGAGGCCGCCATCGTGGCGAGCGCGGGCAAGCGGGGTGCCATCACGATTGCGACCAACATGGCCGGTCGTGGTACGGACATCAAGCTTGGCGCGGGTGTCCGCGAATTGGGCGGTTTGGCCATCGTTGGCACCGAACGCCACGAATCCCGCCGGATCGACAACCAGTTGCGCGGTCGTTGCGGGCGTCAGGGCGATCTCGGCACGACCCGGTTCTACCTCAGCCTCGAGGACGAGGTCGCACGTCTGTTTGGCGGTGACAAGGTGAAGCGGCTTCTGGAGTGGACCGGCAGTCAACAGGACATGGACGACCAACCCCTGGAGCAGCGGATGGTGTCGCGGTCCATCCTTCGCGCCCAGCGCCAGGTCGAGGAATACAACTTCGAGATTCGCAAGCACCTCAAAGAATACGACGACGTCATGAACCGGCAGCGCAAGGTGATCTACGAGACGCGGCGCAGCGTGCTGGAGGACCGGGATGTCCTCGAACAGATTCGGTCGATGTTCGAGAACATCGTGGCGGACATGGTCGATGAGTACGCGCCCGAGGAGGAGCTTCCCGAGAACTGGGACCTTGATGGGCTGGAGAACCGGTTCCGGTATATGTTCGGGTTCGCCGCGCGTTTGGCGGGTGACGAGGATGCCGCGCCCAAGGCCCTGATCGACGACCTTGTCGAGCAGGTGCAGGAGGAGTATGTGCGCCGCGAGGCCGCTATCGCCGAGGAATACCGCGGGAGTTATCGCCGCGAGATCGGTGGTGACGACTCACATATCGATTTCGCCAAGCTTGCCCGCAAGTATGTACACGATCTCGAGAAGATGGCCCTGTTGCGTGCCGCGGACGATCGTTGGATCGACCACCTGTACTCCATGGACTACCTGCGCGACTCGGTGCGGCTTCGTGCGTATGGGCAGAAGGACCCGCTCGTGGAGTACAAGACCGAGGGGTTCGAAATGTTCCAGACCATGATGGCAACCATCGAGGATAACGTGACGCAGACCCTGTTCCGGCTGACCGACCCCGAGGTGCGCAAGTCGCGCCAGATGGAGGCGCGCCGTGGCACCCTGACGATGGACAACGATCCTTTTGCCCAGATATCGCAGTACACGCTCGTGGGGGCCGACAAACAGCAGGACAGCAGTTTCGCGGCCTACGACACGAGCCGATTCGCACTGGCGGGACAGAGTTCCGCGCCCCAGGGCGGACAAGATCCCGGGGCCGAAGCCAAGCGTCCCAAGATTCGACCCATTCGAAACGTTGGTCCTCAGACCAAACCGAACGACCCCTGTCCGTGTGGGAGTGGGAAGAAATATAAGAAGTGCTGCGGTGGACTAAACCAAAACTGATCGCGACCGCCATTGTTCTGTTCTGGTTGGTCATGACGGGCCTGCTGGTCCGCCGTGAAATCCTGGTGCCCTACATCCGATCCAATCAACCCGGTCCCGCGCAATACGCCAATGTGCCCACCGAATCCTGGATGGGCGTCCACCTGAAGACGGGGGAACCTCTCGGGTACGTGCAGGTGGGGACGCGGCCGGAGCACCACGATTTTGAACCCGGTACGCGCGTGCAGGTGACAGCCGACGTCCGGCTCATCCTCTTCGGTGAACGTACCGAGTTCGTCATCAACGGCTCGGGTTGGGTGTCCCGCGAACGAGGTCTGACCGAATTCGATTTCGCCGTGCGGTCGGCGGGGCACAATCTGCGCGTGGTGGGTACGGTTCACGACGGCATGCTGGACGCCGAATTGCATACGGGCGGCGAGAACATTCCCCTTCAGTATCCCGTGGGTGACGACCTCATGCTCATGGGTGGGTTTGGAACGACCACACTCAATCTACCGAACCTTCAGCCCGGGCAGGAGTACTTCATCGACAGTTTCGACCCCGTGACGTTGTCCGTCGGCCGGACTCGAGTCGAGTGTATCGGCGAGGAGACCCTTGAACTGGGCGAAGCGCCCATCGCGACCAAGGTGGTTACCTTGACCACCCACGACATCGCGTCGAAGGCATGGGTGACCGAAGCGGGTGAAGTGGTTCGCGCGGAGACACCGTTCGGTTTCGTTATGGAGAAGACCACGGCCCAACGCGCCCTGCGTACCATGGCCGGCGAAGTGTCTGATTCGCTTTTGAGCCTTGCCGCGGTGCGACCCACCGGGAAGAGGCCTGTCCGGGGCGCGAGGCGAACGCGCGTTCGCTTGGGGGGATTCCCGCCATCGATAACTCCGCCCGAGGACGACACGCAGCGGAAGGTGGGGGACAACGACTACGAAATCGCGGTGCCCGCGGTCCCCACGGAGCCGACCGAACCCCTTGACGACGCTACCGAGTTTCTTGCGGCGGATCCGTTGATCCAGTCGGATCATGAGTCCATCCGGACCATGGCTGACGGCGTTGCCGGTGAAGGCACGGTGTGGGAGCGCGCGAATCGTCTGAACGAATGGGTGTACGCCAACATTGCCAAGAAGCCGGTGGTCAGCGTACCGTCGGCCCTTGAGGTGTTGCAGACCCGCGAGGGCGACTGCAACGAGCATACGGTGCTCTATGCAGCCTTGGCGCGCTCCGTGAGGATTCCTACCCGTGTCGCTATTGGCGTGGTGTGGAGTGAGGACCTGGGAGGGTTCTACTACCATGCGTGGCCGGAAGTGTACGCGGGCCGTTGGATTTGGATGGACCCCACGTTCGGTCAGCCCGTGGCCGATGCTACGCACATCAAGCTGCTCACGGGCAGCATCGAGAAATGGACCCAATTGTTGCCGTACCTTGGCCAACTCACCGTGGAGGTCCTTGACGTCGAATGATCCAAACTACCGCTCTGACCAAACGGTTCTCGGGAAAGACCGCCGTCGACCAACTCGATCTCATGATCGAGGAGGGGGAGTTCTTCTGCTTCCTGGGTCCCAATGGCGCCGGGAAGACCACGACCATCAAGATGCTCACCGGTCTGCTGCGGCCTGACTCGGGTACGGCGATACTGGGTGGCCTCGACATCCAGAAAGAGCCGGTGCGCACGAAGGCCATGCTGGGCTACATTCCCGACACGCCCTTTCTCTACGACAAACTCACCGGTCGCGAATTCATGCGGTTCGTGGCGGGTCTGTATCAGATGTCGAGGTCCTCGTTCGAAGGCAAGTGCGAGGAATTGCTTGAGATCTTCGAGATTCGAGATGTGGGCGACCAACTTGTCGAGCACTACAGCCACGGCATGCGTCAGAAACTGTCGTTCGCTTCGTGTTTCCTTCACGATCCGAAGATTGTTGTGGTCGACGAGCCGTGGGTGGGACTCGATCCGAAGAACATCCGATTCGTGAAGCAGTTTCTCGGTGAGAAGACCGACAAAGGTGTCACCGTCTTCATGTCGACCCATTCCCTGGCCATCATTGAAGACGCCGCCGACCGAGTCGGTATCATTCACCAGGGGAACTTGCTCCACACCGGGACCGTTGAGGACATCAAGGCCCTGGCGCGCAATCCCGGCTCCTTGGAAGACGTGTTCCTCGAACTCACCCACAGCGAGAATGGCCAATGACACACTTCAATGCTGCAACTTTCGCCTTGCTCATGACGGCATCGCTGATCGCCGCCGACGGAGCGGCGCCACCCGTGAATCCCACCTTGGGATTGGAGGACGACCGTTTCTTCTCGCGCCAAGCCGAGGCGTTCCTGGCGGAAGCCGAGACCGTGCTTGCTCAGTTTCCGCCTCAATACCCGGAGCCCTTGCCGCGCCGTTTGGCCCTGCGCCTGATAGACGGCGTGACTCACGAACCCTACGCAGCGTGCCGTCCCGCGCTGCAACGGTTCCATAAGGAGCGAATCGAGCGCGCCGTGGTTGATATTGAAGCATCTACGGTGGAACAAGGGGCGCGCATCTGGAAGCTCTACAACCACGGGTTCGTCGTACGCACGCCTACCGTTACTCTTGGGTTCGACTTGTTTCGCGGGCCGGGCCGGACGGATGTGGTAAACGAGAATGGCGATTCGCAGGCCGCGCCGTGCCCGGGTTTTCCGATTCCCGAAGCGGTGGCGGTTCGGTTGGCCGCTCAGTGCGACGTGCTGTTTATCAGCCATCGTCATGGGGACCATGCGGATCGGGTGATCGCATCGGCTATGCTGGACCAGGGCAAACCTGTCGTGGCCACGGAAGAGACGTTTGGACGCGGCAAGACGGGTCTTGCAGCCAGACTCACGGTCATGGATCGGAAAGCCCACGTTGTCCAATCGCTTCCCGTCAGGAAGGGCGGCGTAACGCTTGATGTGGTGGTGTATCCCGGCCAGCAGTATCAAGGGGGCGGCGCTCTGTGCAACACGGTGCTAGTGACCACTCCGGAAGGTTTGTGTTTCGCGCACAACGGCGACCAGATCAACGATCCCTATCCTGAATATCAGAAGGACTACGCGTGGATTGACAAGGTCGCGGCCCATTTCGAGGTGGACGTGCTGATGACCAACTGCTGGCTCAATGACCCCATGCGGTTCGTACGAGGATTTGACCCGAACCTGGTCATCATGGGGCACGAGAACGAGATGGGGCACGATGCGTGGGATCGGCTTCCCTATTGGGGCGATGCCGAGTTCATTGGCACCACCTACCCGCAGCTCATGGCGTCGGACTACCCGGTTCTCGTGATGGCTTGGGGGGAGGCGTACCACTATGGTGCCGAGGCTTCTGACCCTGAGGACCGTCCATGAACCATGCCGCCGTTCTCATAGCCGCCAAACTGCGGATCGCGCGTAACCAGACGGCGTCGGTTCGGCATGAGTCAAAGTTGAAGGTCGGCGTGGTGTCCGTCGCGGCGGTGTTGTTGTGGATAGGCGCATTCTATGCCTTCTACCGTGGGTTTCTGTGGCTGCGGCCGTTTGGGATTGACCCGACGGGCCAAGCGCTTGGCCTCGGCGACATCATCATGGTCCGTCTACTGTCGGTGTTCGCGCTGGCCCTGTTTCTTATGCTGGTGTTCTCGAACGTCCTCATTTCCTACTCGACCATCTACCGGTCCCGCGAAGTGGCGTACCTCATCCAGGCGCCGGTGCCCATTCGATTA
>JAAEQP010001284.1 GCA_024231375.1 bacterium
CAGAAGCCCCAGCTACTACCGGATCGCACCCGCCGTGTCTTGGCATTTCGCTAGTTCGTCCGCCATGCTCGCGAGCCTGGCGCGGTGTCCGGGATGGTCGTCCACACGGATGAGCCACGCGAGTGTGAGCAGCATGCGGCCGCGCTCTTGTTGGATGCCGTTGGTCCAGTTCCAGCCGTCGGGGTAGGCGTCCATCATCATGCGCAGCGCACTTCGCGTACGTTCGAGCAGGGGTTCGTATCCCGTCTTGTCGTAGAGCCACAGGTACGAGGCCCAAATCCAAGCCTGGTAATGCGGCGCGAAGTGCGTCGTCGGCGCGTCCCAGAAATGGCGCCACCCCTTGTCGACGAGTTCCTCACCGCGCAAGCACCCCCCGCGAAAACCGAGCTTCCCCGTCGTCCGGTAGTTGCCCAGAATCGTCGTGAGCAATTCCTTGTCCCACCGGCCGGTCTTTAGGACAGCCGACGTGCCGATACACCCCAGAATAATCCGGATATCGTTGTCCCCATAGAGCGAAGAACTGTCCCACGCCCAGGCAATGAGCCCATAATCCGCCTTCTCGGGGTCGTTCTTGTAGAGCCCCGAGTTCGTATAGATCCAATCCAAGAGGTTGCTTGCGATGCGTCCGCTACGCGTGTCGCCGTCGAGCTTCGAGCGCAAGGCAAAGGCGAGGCTGCTCTCCCCATTCGAATCGGTGCGCAGCCACCAGCGGATGGGTTGCTCGCCATTGTATTGGACACGCGAGTTCACCCCCTCGAGCACACCGTATTGCCCATCGCCCGCCGGCCACGCGGGGTCTGGACGCGGCCCCGTGGGGTTGCGCGGATTGACCGTACCGTTCGAGCGCAACGTGTCGTACTGGTCCTTCCACGATTCATGGATAAGCATCTTGGCATTCGTATGCCAGTCGATGCCGCGAATCACCGCGTCGCGCGCCGCGTCCGGCGGCAGCGCCTCGTCCCGCCCATAGCTTGGCCGGACCGTCGACGTCCACGCGAGTTCCGGCAACGCCGCCTCCGGTTGCAGCCACCCCAGAATCATCCGCCAAATCGCCTGCATCCCGTGTTTGGGCGCGTAGCGCGCTGTCACGAACTGGCTGAGCTTCGTCGTCGAGACGAGAACCTCCCCCGCGCCACATTCAAAGAGCAGCGGATGCGCCCGTACATCGTCCAGCCCATAGACC
>JAAEQP010001285.1 GCA_024231375.1 bacterium
AGTGCCCGCAGCAGATAGTCCCCGACAGTCCTAACGCTTTGCTCTTGTGAAGCAGCAGCATATACTGGACGGGATTCGGAGGCCGTTGACGAAACCTTGGACACTGACGAGAGGAGACCGATGACGCTGCTCATGCGTGACAAGGGTCGATTTCCCGACCCGCGTCGGATTGGCTACGTGCTTGGCGGGATGATTGGGTTCCAGGTGATCGGCGCTCTGGCGGGTTTGGGCATCGGGTATCACCACGACTGGTTCATGAACGCTTGGCTCGGCGGCGCACTGGCGACGTTGCCGGGGTTTGTGTTCGGGGCCGTCTTTCATTTCCGCAGAGAACTCGAGCCGCGCGAGGCGATCTGGGATGTTCGATTCGTCGGCGCGCTGGCCATCGCCCTGACCGCATTCGCCTTGTGGCCGATGCTGCCCAACGCGGTTGCCGAGATGAGAAATCTCGACGCCATGGAGCATCTGCAATCCGAGTCGATAACCCGAATTGATGTGTTCGACGATTACGGAGAGACCCAACTCGCAACCATCACCTCCCCGGAAGCACTGGACGCCTTTGGGAAGGCCTGCGCGGACGCCGAAAGCCATTCCACCAATCATCCCACCTATACGGACACGTGGTGCATCGTCGTCACAGGCTCCAGGCAGCACGAGTTCGAGTTCCATCTTCAGACGGGCCTGCCTGACCATGCGGTTGGAGATTTCGTCGATTCGAATTCGGCTATGCACTACTTCGGAACCTGCAAGAGCCGGTCCTTGCGACCGTGGGTTGAAGAGCACCTCGTGCCACTCCCCGAAAGGTAGGAGGAATGGTGCGTGCTCGCCCTGCCTCCGGCAGACCTCGACGCACCCTACGAAGACTCCCGCACGTCCACCCCCTTGAATCATCCCCGCTCAGATGCTCTAATCAACAGGGGTTCCACGTACGGTGTTTCAAGGCCCCGCGCACGGTGCCGCGCGGAGCGTTTTTCGGAGGAGGTTTCCATGCGCGCGATTCGTATTGTTGGTCTGATGGTTGTGGTGGCGGCGTTGATGGCGACATCGGCATATGCCGAGATCGAGTTGCCGACCCTGATTGGCGACCATATGGTGCTTCAACAGGGCCAACCCGTGAAGCTCTGGGGCAAGGCCGCGCCTGACACCAAAGTGAAGGTGGAACTGGCCGGCATGACCGGCAAAGGCAAGTCCGGCGCCAACGGCGTATGGTGGATCACCATGCCCCCCATGAAGGCGGGCGGACCTTACACCATGGCCATCACCGCTGGCAACAGCACGCACCGAGTGAACGACGTCCTCATCGGCGAGGTGTGGGTGTGTTCGGGACAATCCAACATGGCCATGGTCGTGAAAAGCTGCGACAACGCCGAAGTCGAAATAGCCGCAGCCGATTTCCCGCGTATCCGGCTGTTCAAGGTCCCGCCCATCGTGGCCGACAAGCCCCAGACCGCGTGCCCCGGTCAATGGCAAATCTGCTCGCCGGAGACCATCCCTACATTCAGCGGCGCGGGTTATTTCTTCGGACGCACCATCCACAAGACGTTGGACGTGCCGGTGGGACTCATCAGCTCGTCGTGGGGCGGCACACCCGCGGAAGCGTGGACCAGTCACAAGACACTCCTGAAAGACCCGGACTTCAAGCCCATTCTGGACCGGTGGGAACGGGTCGTATACGAATATCCGAAGAAGATGGAGCGGTACGAGTTCAACCTGGCTGAATGGGAACGGAAAGCCAAGAGGGCGAAGGAAGCCGGCAAAGACGCGCCAAAGAAGCCTGTGCCGCCCATGGGTCCCGACCACAAGAACCGGGCCTCGAACCTGTACAACGCCATGATTCATCCCTTGACCAACTACGCCATTCGCGGGGCCATCTGGTACCAGGGCGAATCGAATGCGGGCCGCGCCTACCAGTACCGGGCCTTGTTCCCGGCCATGATCGAAGACTGGCGCGCGGCGTGGGATATGGGCCGCTGGTCGTGGTGGGACGGCGAAGGCTTCCCCTTCCACGAAGACGGCGCGTTCCCCTTCTACTTCGTGCAACTGGCCAATTTCCGCGACCAGCAACCGGAACCGGGCGACTCGGCCTGGGCGGAGTTGCGTGAAGCCCAGTCGATGACGCTATCGCTGAAGAACACGGGCACGGCCGTCATCATCGATGTTGGCGACGCCAAGGACATTCACCCCAAGAACAAGCAGGATGTGGGACAACGCCTGGCCCGCAACGCCCTGGCCAAAACCTACGGCAAGAATGTCGCGTGGTCCGGTCCGGTCCTGAAGGGTATGAAACGCCGCAAAGGCGAATTGGTCCTGACATTCGACCATGTTGAGGACGGACTGGTCGCGAAAGACGGCCCGCTCAAGGGATTCGCCATCGCTGGCGAAGACAAGACCTTCGTGTGGGCCGACGCCCGCATCGACGGCAATCGCGTCGTCCTATCGGCCTCGGCCGTGAGCAAACCCGTCGCCGTGCGGTATGCCTGGGCCGACAATCCGGACTGCAACCTGTACAACAGCGCGGGCCTGCCCGCGTCGCCGTTCCGCACCGATGAATGGCCGGGAGTGACCGCCAAGGCGAAGTAGCCGCTGCCCCGGGTACGCGGCGGACATGAGGAATCCGCGCATGCTTGGATTGTGCGCTCTTGTGGGTCTCGCGACGCTTGCCGCGCCGACGGACGCGATATCGCGAGGCGATTTCGCCGCGTGGCACGACGACTTCGCCACCACGACCGTCTGGACCGCACAGCCTGGCTGGCTGACAAACGCGGACCCCGAGGCCCGCGTCTCTCGCGACGCTCAAGGTGCCTGCTTCGAGGTCGTCGCGCCCAATCGCGGGATGAAGTGGACGCGCGACATTCCGCCGGTTGCCGTGGCCGACGCCCCCTATCTCTACGTGCGCTACCAGGCCCACAACGTCGATACCGGCAGGGACGATTACGTTGTGTACCTGGACGACGGCGTGTCCGCCAAGGAGTGCCGCCCGATTCGTTTCTCGGATGCGGTCGCGGATGGCGAGTGGCAGCACGTTGCGGTGGACGTACGGGCGATATCGACGGGGTCGACCATCGACGCCGCGGCCATCCAGGTGCAGGCCAACACCCAAGGGCACGCGTGGCTCCGCGTCAGCGACATGAGACTCACCGACGCTCCCCCGCCCGATGCCAGGTTGCTCGGGGCACTGGCGGGCCCGCCCCCCACCCCGGACCGTGAGTTTCCATTGGAGGCGCAGACCTGGACCGCCGAGCCATCCTGGCTGTCCAATCCGGCCGACACGGACCACCATCAATACAACACAAACGCGTCTGGCCCCCGCTTCAGCGTCACCCAACCCGACCGGGGCATGAAGTGGCGAACCGGGCACGAGACTCCTATCGCTCTCGCGGGCCATGCTTTCCTTGAGCTTCGGTATCGGGCCAGCAACATCCGTCCTCATGGGGACTATGCGCTCTGCCTGCTGGGCGAAGGTCCCGACGGGTCCGCCTACGAAGAGGTCGTGCTGGGCACCGACCTGCGCGCGGATGGACAATGGCGGACCCTGGTGGTGCCGTTGGGAACCGCAGCCGAACGCATCCCGACGGCATCGGGAATGGCCGTGCAGCTGCAGGCGGCTGGTTCGGCGGAGCTGGAGTTGAAGGCCCTACGGCTGGTGGCCCGGAAATCTCGCTCACTCTTCTCAGACGACGTGCCCCACACCGCCGGTGGCGTCTTCAACGGATTCCGGGCTGTGGACCTGTCCAAAGCATGCAACCAACGGATCGCACCCGTGCTGGACGGTCTGCACATGGACGGTTGGCCGAGTGCGGACGCCATCACGGCGTTTGGAGTGCCCTTCATGCTGGGTGAAGAGGCCATGGCCCTCGCCGCCACCCCCATGGACAGAAGCCAAGGCACGGATCTCACCATTCCGGTGGGCGGTCGCGCCGACGAAGTCTTCATGCTCCTGGTAACTGCGCTGAAGGGGCAGGAGGCGCCGGTGTTCAGAGGCGGCGCGTTTCGTCGCATCGCGGATGTGGACCGGTTCCGCCTACGCCTGACCTATGCCGATGGAACCGTTGACGAGTGTCTGCCAGTCAACGTGGGGAGCGGCCGGTTCGAAATCACGAAAGGCCCGCAGGTGGTGTGCGCCTACGCGGACGCCAGCCGTGTGCTCCAAACCCTGACACTGCACGACAACACGGACCAGGGCGCGTTCTGCGTTGCCGCGGTAACGTGCCAGACGGCACGCACGCGCCTGTTCCCGGCATTCGCCGAGGACGGACCCGCCAAGCCACTGCTGCGACACGTGCCTGCCGACGGAACCACACCCGCCCGCATCGTGGCAACTTCCGACGACGAAGTGCTCATCGAAGACGCGGCCGTGCGCGCACGGATTGGATTGAAGCCTGGCCCCGTCCTGCTGGAGCTGCAAGACAAGCGAGGCGACCACGCGTTCGTGTCCGAACCCTGGGCTCTCCTGTCAGTCATTGCGGGCGAGGACACTTCGACTGAAGCGATGACTTCGCTCAAGAGCCTCACAATCGATTCTGCCAGTGCAGCATTCGAGGCCGCATACGAGTTGGCAGCGCGCCCAGGCGTCGAACTGCGTCTTCGTGTCGAAGGCGCAGGCAACGGACAACTGCGATTCTCTGGAGAGTTGGTGAACACCGGCCCGAATGCCTGCGACGTGAGCATCACGTGGCCGCAAGTAGGCCCGGCGGCGTTGGGCAATGCGCCCGACCACCTGGAGTATGTGTTTCCATCGCGAGGCACCATCGTTGCGCGGGACGACGCGGACCTCACGGCCCGGTACAGCGGACTGTTTCCTTTGCAGTTCATGGCCGCCGCGAGCGCGCCCGAGGGCGTAGGATTGTCCCTCCGAACCGAGGACACTACGTGCATTGAGCGCAGCTACCGGCTTCGGAAGAGAGACCAGGATCTCTTGCTGTCGGTGGGCTACCCGAAACGCGCGGTCTCTCCAGGGACGACGCGCCCGCTGGCGGATACGGTGGTAGCCGTAACGGACGGCGATTGGCACTCCGCCTTTACCGACTATCGCGACTGGCTGCGAACGTGGTACCGCCCCGTGTCACCGAGGAAGCCGTGGTTCCGCGAGGTGTTTAACTTCCGGCAACGCTTCCTACATTGGCTGGACCCGCTGTACGACCCGGCGACCGGCGTCATCGACCTGCCGCGAGCCGTGACCGAAGCGCAGGATGCCTTCGGCGGACTGGAGTACCTTCACGTCTTCGATTGGGGGAACTGCGGTCCCCACGGCCGCATCTACGGCCGCATTGGCGACTATGATCCCTACGATTTCATCAAAGGCGGACGAGACAACCTGGCCGGTGTCATCGCGGACGTGCGCAACTCGGGCATTCTCGTCGGCCTCTACATCGAGGGCTACTTGCTGAACGAGAAGGGTCTCTTGGGCCAAGCACACGGCGAGGAGTGGCAACTGCGCAAACCCGACGGCACGGGCGCACGCTGGCCCGACAGCGCGGAGATCTTCATGTGTCCCGGCGTCGAGGCTTGGCGCGACGTCCAGGCCCGTACCTATGCCGCAAAAGTGCGGGAACTGAATGTGGATGGCATGTACATCGACCAGTTCGGATTCACCGGACCGGACAAGAACTGTTACAGCCCGGATCATGGTCATCCGGTACCCAGTTACCCCGTGCTGACCGAACAGGCGACAACGCGCGCCATCCGCGCCGCGGTCGACGAGACGAAGCCGGGCGTTGCCATCTACACGGAAGAATCGCCGTGCGACGTGACCAGTCAGTACCAGGACGGCGCGTTCACCTATGCCATGAATCATTGCAGGGCCCGAGGCACGGCGGTTCCCCTGAACCTGTTCCGGTTCGCCGTGCCCGACTTCAAAACCTTCGAGATTCTGGTGTGCGACAAACCCATGGGTCCCTGGGCCACGGGCGTCCATTGGGTGTTCTTCAACGGCGAAGGCATCTGGCTTGAGGGCCCCGGCGACGACTGGTTCGAACCGAACACGTTGGCTGCAATCCGGAAATGCCATAGCATTCTCCGCGATCATCGCGACGCGTTCACGTCACATGACCCCATGCCCCTGGTCGAGACGCTTGCCCGCGGGGTCGCCGCGAATCACTTCCCGACCGACGACAAAGAGCTTTGGACGTTGTACAATAGCCGACACTCCACGTTCCGTGGTGCTGTGCTCAGAGCGCCCCATCGAGAGGGGTGGGTATGGCGCGATGTGTGGCATGACCGCGCGGCCGAGGTGGTCACGAAGGACGGACGCGACGTGGTCAGCGCCACGCTGGGACCCCATGGCGTGGGGTGTCTGGTTCGGATGAACACTCGAAGCGCGTCGGACGCGCCCGCGGGATAACCGGCAGAACACGAAAGGGTCCGATCATGAGCAAGTCGAAGGAGTCCGCCAAGGTGTTGAAAGATCGGGCGCGCCGCATGAAATGGTGGCACGACGCGCGGTTCGGCATGTTTGTTCACTGGGGACTGTATGCGCAGTTGGGCCGGCACGAATGGGTCATGAACCGCGAGCGCATCCCCGTAGCCGAATACGAGAAACTCGCGCCGACCTGGAAACCCAAGGACCGGCCCGCCCGCGAATGGGCGCGCCTCGCCAAGGCCGCGGGCATGAAGTACATGGTGATGACCACGAAACACCATGAAGGCTTCTGCCTGTGGGACACGAAACAGACCAAGTACAACGCGGCGAACCACGGTCCGGGCCGGGACCTCGTGGCCGAATATGTGGACGCCTGCCGCGAGTTTGGACTCAAGATCGGGTTCTACTACTCCCTCATGGATTGGCACCATCCCGACGGCGCCAAGTGCGCCAAGAGCGAGAAGGCCCGGCGCCGCTTCATCGACTTCACCCAGGGCTGCGTCCGCGAATTGATGTCCAACTACGGCAAGATCGATATTCTGTGGTACGACGTGTCCTGGCCGTTGACGTCGCCGAAGCTGTGGGAAAGCAAGAAGATGAACGCCATGGCGCGCAAGCTCCAGCCGGGCATCCTCATCAACAACCGGTCCCAGTTGCCGGAAGACTTTGGCACCCCCGAGGAACATATCACCGCTGAAGAAGCAGGCCGTGCGTGGGAAGCGTGCATGACGTTCAACAATTCGTGGGGTTGGCGGCCGTGCCCGTCGGAGGATTGGCATTCCGCGCGCGCCGTGCTGAACATGCTACGTCAGACCAGCGGCGAAGGCGGCAATCTCCTGCTCAACATCGGTCCCCTGCCCGACGGTTCCGTCCCCCCTGAGGCCACGGAACGGCTCACGGCAGTGGGCAAGTGGTTGACCAAGAACGGCGAAGCGGTCTACGGCAAGAAGGACTCGGTCCGCGGCCGGTTCGATTGGTCAGGCCAGGGCAATTGGACGCTGAAGGGCAAAACCGCCTACTTCTGGGTCACCCATTGGCCAGGCAAGGAACTCGCCATTGGCGGTATCAAAGCCAAACTCAAGTCGGCATCATTCCTGGTGTCGGGCAAATCCATTAAGTTCACGCAGACGAAGGACCGTTTGATTCTCAAGGGACTTCCGGTCCGTTCCCCCGACCGTGGGCCAGGCGTGGCCGTCATCAAACTCGAATTCGCTTCAAAGCCGAAACAGAAGCTCGGCTGCGGGTGCGTGGTGCTCTAAGCATTCGGGGGAGGCGTCCGCTGGGCGTCTCCCCCACTCTCTGTGTGAACACTGTCGTCTACTTCGACACCTCTCCCCGAAACTTCACCGTCACACCTTCCGTCACAACGCCCGGCTCCAACTGCTCCACGAGCACACGCTGCGACAGCGCCCCGTTCGCCGACAACGCATGCAGCGAGTAGCCCTCGCTTCGGTACGGCAGATTGCCGATGACGAACCGCCCATCGCCATCCGTCACCACGGGACGCGGCCGGATCGCCGGGGGTACGGGCTCGCACCCAATCTGCGCGCCCTTCACCGCCCGTCCGTCCGCACTCAGCACCGTACCCGCGATCGCGCACGCGCCGGTGACCTCCAGCCGCACCGACATGACGGGGCTGTTGAACAGATTCACCTCAAGCGGATCTCCGACCTGACACAGAAGCAGATCGTCCGGCGCCACTTCCACGTAGTATGTGGCGGGCCGCAACTTCGGCAGTTCAAACCGGCCCTTGCCGCCGGTCTTCACCGTGGCCACGGGCATCGGGTCATTGGGACCCTCGAACACTGACACCTCACCCGTCACAGGCATGCGCGTCTCTTCGAGCACCACTTGTCCATCCAGTTGAGCCGTGCCGCCCAATAGCGTCGTGCATCCCACAAACAACACCAGGATAGCCATCGTTCCTACCATCAATCTGCCGTGTCTCACGAGGTGGCTCCTTGTTCTCCGCCCTTCGGGCGCGGGCCGTTCCGGCCAATATCTCCATGATATACTACCGCCCATGACCACAACACACTACACGAGCGAAGACGAGAGCGGAAC
>JAAEQP010001286.1 GCA_024231375.1 bacterium
AGGCGGCGTTCATCGTGTGCAACGGCGACATCGTGCGCCGAGGGCGTATGGAGGAGTACCTGGTCCATCATCTGCGACTGATCGATCTCCTGGCACCCACGCCGTTCATCACTGTACCGGGGAATCACGAGGCGGGACCTTTCGGCGATTTCGCGCCGTACAAGGCCATCTACGGTACGGACCGGTTCAGTTTCGACTACGGCGGTTGCCGGATCGTTGGAGTGAACAACGGGGACTCCGGGATGAGCCGTGGCGATCTTCGGTATCTGCGGAATGAACTGGCGAAGCCCGGCGCGGACCACAAGTTCGTTGTGTTCCATGTGCCGCCTCTGTTCGTTCAGACAACCGAGGACGAAGAAGAAGGCCGCGGATTCCGGTGGAACAGCGGGAAGCTGCGTGTATTGATGACCGAGATGAACGTGGACCAGGTATTCATGGGACACATTCACGGATTCAACACGCAGGTCGTGGACGGCGTGCGATACACCATCACGGGGGGAGCCGGAGCGAGTCTATCGAGCGCCCTACCCAAGGAAGGGCAGGTGCATAACTACGTGGTCGTGCATGTGACG
>JAAEQP010001287.1 GCA_024231375.1 bacterium
CCGGTCACCCAAACAGAGTTCTTCGTCACTGCCCATGAGGCGTTTCACACTGCGTACGGTTCGCTCGGGGTAGAGGAGTTGCTGATTTCGCGCGGCTTCCCCAACGAGGAGCTGGCCATCCGTGGTGAGGCCGACGCAAGAAGGCAGGAGTTTGTCCGCGCCGGGCGCGAGTACTCTGACTTTTCCGTCCAAGAAGGCGGCGACTTCGGAGTTCGTGGTCCCGAGGTCAATGCCGATGACACATTCGCCATTGCTCATGTATTGGTCTCTCCACTGGCGGGTGTTGCGGCGCGGCGCGCCACTTTGACTTCGGCCAAACGGTAGGTTTCCCCGCGCCAGGTGTAGCCGGCTCGGTATACCGCGGAGACGGTTCCTTCGGGCACGTCAGCCCGTGTTTCCACCTCGACCGCGTTCATCGTGTTTGAGTCGAAGGGGCGGTTCTCGGCGGGTATCTCATGAATGCCGATACGCGTTAGCGATTCATCGAGGCGTTCGAGGATGAGGGCG
>JAAEQP010001288.1 GCA_024231375.1 bacterium
ACCGGAAAGCGCGATCCGTCGAGACGGGGCACCACGTAACGCGCGAACCACCTCGCCAGACGTGCGCGCATGTCGGTTACCACCGCCAGGCGTGACTTGTCATCGACGAGGTTCTTCCGCTCGTCCGGGTCGCTCACCATGTCGTAGAGTTCGTGGGGACCGAACGGATACCGGTGGACGTACTTCCATTCGCGCGTGCGGATCATCCTTACGGGCCCGTACTCGTCGAACACCACGACGTTGTCACGGACCTTGCCGGCCGCGCCGGAAAGCAGCGAAGCGAAACTCCCGCCCGGCAACTTGTCCGCCTCGGGGTTTTCCAGTCCCAGCAGATCGGCCAGCGTCGGCATGAAATCGTAATGGCTGACCAATTCGTTGCAGACCGTTCCCGCGGGGATGCGTTCGGGCCAGCACATGAGGAAAGGCACCCTCACGGATTCCTCGTACATGTTCAGAGGGAACGTGGCATTTCCTTTGCCGTAGATTCCGTGGTGCCCCATATTCATCCCGTTGTCGCTGGTGAAACAGATCAAGGTGTTTTCACGCAGGTTGTGTTCTTCGAGCCATGCGAGCAGGCGCCCAACGTTCGCGTCCATGGCCGTGATGGCGGCGAAGTATCCGCTGAGATGACTGCGCCGTGTCTCCGCGTCCTTGACCGGTATGCTCAATTTCTCAGCCCATTCGGGTGGCTG
>JAAEQP010001289.1 GCA_024231375.1 bacterium
GAGTTCCTCGGCAAACGCTACAACACCGCGGTCCGCGTCATCCACGGCGGAATCTGGGGCGTGTTCCTGCTCACCATGCTGTCCCTCATGCTGTGGGTCACCGGTGACCAACTGAGCAATACCATCCTGGGATGGAACCCCTATGTCGTCATCGCCGCCATGGTCGTTATCACCGGCGTGTACACCTTCACCGGCGGCCTGTCCGCGGTGGTCATGGTCGACGTGGTCCAACTCATCATTATGTTCGTGGGCGGCATCGCTCTGCTCGTATTGAGCATGGTGGAAGTGGGCGGTCCCATGGAATTGCAGCGCAAGGTGGCCGAGCTTGAACCGCGCATCATGTTCACCATCGAGGGTGCTGACAGGACAACCGTAGACGAGACAGCCGTGTCCGGAGCCCTCGGCGCGGCAGGGTTCGAGGTATTGAAAACCGAGCGCGTGCTCGACACCGACGACGAGCCCACCGACAAGTTCTTCATGCGCGTGGCATCGGTCGAGTTGCCCCAGGTGATGGAAAAGGTCCAGGCCGATCTCGAGAAGAGCGGCAAGACCATGCCGACCCGCGAAGAACGGAAGATGGCGTTGATTCGGCCTGCGGCCAGAGATGTCGTCGTGAGCGCCCTGGCCCCGCTGGCTGGTGGCGAGGACAAGGTCGAGGTGAACGAACTCTCAACCTACGGCGGCCACTTCAACATTCTGCTTCCTCATGACACGGACAAACCCTACCCCTGGACGGGCATCGTGTTCGGTCTGGGCATCGTGCTGGCCATCGCTTACATGAGTGGCAACCAGGCGGTCGTGCAGCGCACCTTGGGC
>JAAEQP010001290.1 GCA_024231375.1 bacterium
ACGCCCCGATGGATGTGCTCAAACCCACCGGCAAGACCGTCGCCGGTGGGTTCTCTTTGCTCGGCCACGCCGGAGTACGCCAACGCCCCCGAAGGGGGCGCACATAACAGCCCAGGGCCGAGCGAAGCGAAAGCCCTGGGTTAGGCACCCACATCACCGAACAGCCCTGGAAGGGCTGCGCATACTCCCGATCATATAGGGTGCAACATGATAGGATTTGTGCCGCTGTCCTTCGGATGAGTGCGATAGCGGGGTTCAGACACGATTCTGAACGGAGTTGGGAACGGGGAAGACCTGATGCAAGACGACCAAACCAACGGCCTTTTGGCTCGCTTGTGGAGCCCGCGCCGACTTGTCGTGGCAGGCGACCGAGAGAACCTAGCGACGTTGGCACGCCACATCCGCGCCTTCGTATCTTCCTCCGCCGGCAGCGACGCCCGGGAAGACGAGGCGAGCGTCGTGGTTCCTCTCTCGATGTTCGTCCCTGGCGACTTCAAGCAACTCCGTATCGCTCTTGCGGAAACCGTTGAGCCCATCTGCCCCTTCCGTGAGTACGGCGCCCGGTTGCCGGCGACGTACAAGTCGCTCGTTGAGATGGACACGGCGAACCTTGCCGTGCCCGCCACGATTCGGATGACCTATACGGTGTGCGACATCGCCGTCAACGCGTGCATGTGGTCCGGCTGGATTCTCTCCGGCGCCGACGGCATGCCCGCCAGCGTTGAACCGGTCTGCCACCGTTGCGGTAAGCCCGTTCGGGCCGACGAGTCAGCGTCGTTTGTCCGGTCTCGTGAGGACGAGAGGCTCCAGAGAGAAGGGCTCGAGGGCGTCGAGTGTATTCCCTTCTCGTACATGGGCGGTCCCGAGGGTCCGGGCGACCACGAACCGGAGGATTCGGTCGACTTCCCGGACGGTCGCTTCCTCACGGCATTTCGCGAGGCAGATGTCGGCATCGTGGTCCGCGGCAACAGGGAATCCCTGTTGGATTTGTCGAATCGATGCCTTGACGATGACCCCGAGGACCGCATCCACGATCACATCCACCTCGACACACCCGGCATCCCAGACTTCGAACAACTGCTGCTCGACTCCGGCATGGACGCGTCGAAGGATTGGGCCATCACCTCGCACGGGCCAGACCCAGACGCCGCGCCGCCTGACTTGGTCGCGATTCGCTACGGGCTGTGTGTGCGAGAGATCTGCGCGTGCGAATGGCAAGGGTGGTTCCTCGAATGCACGTTCCACTACGACGGCGACCGGCCCAAACCTGAAGATCTCTGGCAGGCAGCCGACAAGGTCTCCCCGGAGTGGCTCTGCCCACGTTGCGGCCGCGGCCTCATAGATATACACTCGGCCAAGTTCAGACCCGCCTGAACATTCCCGCGAGCGACGTTTCCATGATCGGTCGCGACACCTAGTGACATAAGGTTGATGAGGGCGGAAGCAGAGGATACGCGTAGATGAGCTTCACGACACGCAGAACTGTCCGCATCGTGGCCCTTGCCGTGGCGGCCATTGGGCTGACCGCCATCGGTACCTACTTCCACTACTTCATCGCGCTGCCGACGGAAGGCTCCGGCCCGGCAGGGCCTGCCGTTTCACGGGAAGCGTTTGCGAAGGTATGGACCGAGCGGCCCGTGCATATGCTGGGCCTTGGCGACAGCATCACGGCGGGATACGGGGCACGGCCGGGGTTCTCGTACTTCCAGCGCCTGGGCGCGAATCCGATGCACGAGTCTCCCGACATGGACGGGATCTGTTTGCGCAATGTGCTGCCGAACCTGTCGGTCCACTGCCCGGCCGTGTCGGGCAGTACGTCGCTCCAGTGTCTGGAGGATCAACTTCCCGAACTGAGCCCTCTACCGGAGGACACGCTCGGCCTGGTGATGCTCACCACCGGCGGCAACGATCTCATCCACATGTACGGTCGCGTGCCGCCGCGCGAATGCGCCATGTACGGCGCCACGCTTGAGGAGGCCCGGCCCTGGATCGCGAACTTCGAGGCGCGCTTGAACGCGATCCTGGACCAAGTCTCCGGGTTGTTCCCCGGGGGATGCCACATCTTCCTGGCCAACATCTACGATCCGACGGATGGCACGGGGGAGGCCGGTCGGGTCGGTCTGCCGGTCTGGCAAGACTGTGTTGAAATCCTTGCGGAATACAACTCAATCATCAAGCGATGCGCGGAAGGCCGCGACAACGTCCGCCTCATCGACATCCATGGCGCCTTTCTAGGCCATGGATTCACTGCGCGCCAGTTCTGGCGGGACGGCTATCGTGCCGACGATCCGCACTACTGGTACTACGCCAACGTTGAGGACCCGAATGAGCGGGGGTACGACGCGCTTCGCAGGCTGTTCCTAAACGAAATCGTCAAGGTGTTCGACGAATCCGCCGGTCAACCAACTAGGACTGAACCAAAACCCACGTCGTCCGGTAGATAACGGTTCCCATCGCTATCAGGATGGGCGTCCGTACCGCACAGGACACGCGGTATTTCGTGAACATCTTCAGATACCATTTGCGAAGAGGTGAAGCCGTTTCGATATGTGGTGTGTGGTCAAACATTTCCGAATCCCCGGTAACCTTGCTCTCTCGAGCCCCCGTAACTTCCAACTGAACGCGACATAGCTTACGCAAGTGCGATGCCAAGATTGGCCCGAGGGAAGGCGCGACTCACAACCGCTTGTATAGCCAGATGTTACGAGGGCGGGTCGGGCGGAGGCTCAGATTCAAGGCAGCAGTGAAACGTTCAATTTTGTCAATGATCTACTGGGCTGTGCATGGAAGTGCACAGATTTGGACAGGTCCGTGTGTGGGTTCCCGTCAACGTGCGGGCGTGAGGGCACTCGCGCGTATCCCGTGGAGACGTTGCGGTCGTCGGGGGCGACGCTTGACACACCTGCGAACTGCGCGCGAGAAGTACTCAGGAGCGTATCACGCCGCGATTACGACTCCACGGCAGGCGCCTTGTCCAGCGGCGGCAGCGGATCCGGAAGCACCCCTTTGACGCGCTTCCACATGAGGAAGCCTTCAACCACCATCCACGCTTGCAAGCACAGGATGGCCGCGCCCACCGTGAACAGTAGCCAGTTCTGCGCCGCGTACCATTTCCCGAGGTTCAGCATCAACGCCCACGCCGGCATCGCCACCATAATCACCAGCGGTGCGGCCAGGAACAATACGGGCTTATTGTGCCGCCTCAGATAGAACGCCACCACCAGGAATCCCATACCCGCCAGCAACTGGTTC
>JAAEQP010001291.1 GCA_024231375.1 bacterium
GTAGGCGGGCGTAGACCGACCTAGACACTCGCGCGGCGGGCCGGGAAGGACTTCCCGGTCCGCCGCGTTTGTCATCCTCCCGTTGTGGCCGGTCTCCACCCCATTCCGGCAGAGGAGGTGGCACGGGCTTCCAGCCCGTGATCCGATCCGTGCCCATATCCGCCCGATTCGCGCGGATTCGTGACAAATCCCCTTCGCCGACTGCTGCCAGCAGCACGCCGACAGCCTCCCCCTCGCCTCATATGCTATCCTCACTACAACCATGACAACCGACCACGACAACATCATCCCCGTGGAAGACCTCATCGTCGACGCCGGCGGCAAGCGGCGGACGCCGGAAGAGTTCCAAGCAACCTTCGACATCTCGCGGGCGCCGACGGTGGCGGGGTGCTACATCATGCGCGACACGCGGGGCAAGGTCATCTACGTGGGCAAGGCCAAGAACCTCCGCGCACGACTCCGGAGCTACATCAACGAGAGCGATTCGCGGTACCGCGTGAAGTTCCTGATGAAGCGCGTGGCGCGCATCGAGTTTCTCGTCACCACCAACGAGAAAGAAGCGCTTCTCCTCGAAAACAGCCTCATCAAGAAACACCGGCCCCGCTACAACGTCCGGCTGCGCGACGACAAGACCTATGTCAGCGTGAAGGTCAGCGTGAAAGACCAATACCCGCGGGTCACGGTGACGCGCAAGATTCGCCGGGACGGGTCGCGCTATTTCGGTCCCTACGCCGACACCAAGGCGGTGCGGCAGACGGTCACCCACCTCCAACGCATCTTCCCGTTGCGCACCTGCTCGGACAGTGTGTTGCGCAACCGCACCCGACCCTGCCTCTATCACCAGATGAAACAGTGCTGCGCGCCGTGCGTGGACTACGTCACCCCCGAGGAATACGCCGAAATCGTGGAACAGGTGCTGCTCGTACTGGACGGCCGTAGCGACGAGGTCGAGAAGACCTTGCTCAGCCAGATCGAGCAGTGCGCCGGAGCGCTCGAATTCGAGAAGGCTGCCGAGGTGCGCGACCGGCTCTATGCGTTGCGCACCACCCTGGAACGGCAACGCACGGTGGCGTCGGGCAGCACCGATGACCGGGACGTTTTCGGCGTGCATACCCACGGCCGGTACAGCGAGATCCAGATTCTCTTCTTCCGGCACGGAAAACTCACCGGCGGCCGGTCAGTCTCGTTCAACCAACGCGAGATGCCGCTGGACGAGGTCCTCGGTTCGTTTCTGCTCCAATACTATTCGGAAGCCTCGGCCGTGCCGTCGGAGGTTCTCGTGCCGGTGGCACTCGACGAAGCGGACACCTTGGCCGAGATCCTGTCCGAGGCGCGGGGCGCCAAGGTCAACGTGTTGTGTCCCCAACGCGGGGAGAAGGTGCGGCTGGTCGAAATGGCCGGCCGCAATGCCAAGACCGCGTTCGAGGACAAGCAACTCGCCGACAAGGCCAACGCGGACCTGGTGGCTCAGGTGAAGGAGAAACTGAAACTGCGCCACCTGCCGGTCCGTATCGAGTGTTTCGACATCTCCACCATCCAAGGCACGAAGTCCGTGGGGTCCATGGTCACCTTTGAAGGGGGGCAGGCCGACAAATCACGGTACCGGCGGTTCTCCATCAAGAGCGTCGAAGGGCAGGACGATTTCGGCATGATGCGCGAGGTGCTCTTGCGCCGGTATACGCGCGCCATCGAAGAAGACGACCTGCCAGACCTCGTTCTCATCGACGGCGGCAAAGGACAGCTCAACGTGGCCTCGGCCGTGTTGGCCGATCTGGGCATCGAGGACCTGGAAGCCGTCAGCATTGCCAAAGCGCGCGCCGAGTCGGAAGGCGCTCGAAGCATGGAGCGCTTCTTCTTGCCAGGACGGTCGAATCCTGTCATTCTACGTCAGGATTCGCCCGTGGTGTTGTTGATGGCGCGCATCCGTGACGAGGCGCATCGGTTCGCCATAACGTATCACCGCAAACGACGGCAGACCGCCGCCATGCGGTCAACCTTGCTCGATATCCCGGGCGTGGGCGATCAGCGCGCCAAAGCGCTGTTGCGCACGCTTGGATCGATGAAGCGGATTCGGTCCGCCCCAGTCGACGCCATTGCGTCGGTTCCCGGTGTGACCCGGAAACTTGCGCAACGGATTAAGGATCACCTTGGGGCAACCGAACGCAAACCGCAGGAAAGGAAAGCGCAATGACCGTCGTACTTGGAATCCTCGCTGCATTGCTGGTTCTGGCCTTCTTGGCGCTTGGGTACTATGTCGTGATCATGGCGTGGTATCCGGAGCCCGTGTTCGCCGACGAAGTGCATACCATCATGACCCACGACCGCTGGCTCCTGAAGATGCATCGGCGGCTGCCCCAGGGAGGATCGGGCGAACCCGTCTTCCTATGCCACAGTCTCACCTCCAACCATCTCAACTTCGAGTTGCCGGAAGGCGCGTCCATGGTCGACGCCCTGTCGGCGGCAGGCTACGACTGCTGGACCATCGACCTGCGCGGTTGCACGACGGCGGTGCCGCCAACCGGCCACAAGCGGAGCCAGGTGGTGGTGGACGACTACCTGCTGCGCGACATTCCCGCGGCGCTGAAGCACATCTGCGACGCGACGGGATACGACAAGGTCCACTGGATTGGCCATTCCCTCGGCGGTATGCTGCTCTACGCGCATGATGTGTGCGCCAAGGGCGAGCACGTGGCCAGCGGCGTCACCCTCGGCGCGTCGCTAGGGTTCGACGGCGTCGAACACCGGGGCATGCCGGCGGTTCTGGGTCTGGCACTGCGTTTCCCAAGGGTGTTGCGGGGGCTGTCGCCGTGGGTGCCCTTCCTCAGGCCTAAGAACGTCATCCCGGTGAATTGGGCCAATGTGCATCCCGGCATGGGCCGCGGCGATTTCCTGCATGCCCTTGAGTATCCCCCGCCCCTCGTGGCTCAGGAACTGGACTACTGGGCCACGAACAGCGAATGGAAGATGCGTAGCGGCCAGTTCGACGTGAAGGCCAATCTCAACAAGGTGCGCACCCCCCTCTTGGCCATGTACGCTGTTTCGGACACCTTCATCCCGCTGGACCAGGCGAAGGCCTTCATCGACGCCCTACCCGGCAAGGACAAGAAGATGGTCATCCTCGGCAAGGATGCCGGCTTCTCGGCCGACTATGACCATGGTGAAATGACCATCGGCAAGGAGGGGACGGACGAGGTCTTCCCGCTCATCGTGGACTGGCTGGCCGCCCATGCCATCCGGAGAAGCGGACGTTCCCGCGTCAAGTCCGGGCCTCCGGCCGACGTCGAGGTGACGAAGAAGAAACCTGCTGCCAAGAAGCCCGCGGCCAAGAAGAAGGCGCCCGCGAGGAAGCCCGTCGCCAAGAAGGCGCCTGCCAAGAAGAAGGTGGCGGCCAAGAAGCCCGTTGCCAGGAAGGCGCCGACGAAGAAACCGGCTACCAAGAAGAAGGCGGCGGTCAAGAAGCCCGCGACCAAGAAGAAGGCAGTCGCCAAGAAGCCGGCGGCCAAGAGAGCCCCGGCCAAGAAGGCCGCCGCAAAGAAGAAATCGACCGCGAAAAAGAAGCCGTCGGCCTGAGACGGGACGGTGTGAACCCGCGATGGAGAAGTAGGAATGGACAAGTTAGTTTCACGTAGGGTGTTTCTTGCAACGGCATCCGTGGCGGCCACGGCCAGCATCACATCAGGAGCGGTCGCCGCGAAGCAGGGTCCCCAGGTGTGTGCGTTTTCCAAGCACCTGCAGTTCATCAAAGACTTCAAAAGGCTGGGGAAGACGTACAAGGACCTGGGGCTGGACGGCGTGGATCTGACCGTACGGAAGGGCGGCCATTTGTTGCCCGAAGATGTCGAGAAAGAACTGCCCAAGGCCGTGGACGCCATCCGCGGTGAAGGCGTCGACGTGTGCATGATCACCACCCGGCTCAACAGCGGCGACGATCCCGACGCCAGACCCATTCTCGAAACCGCGTCCAAATTGGGCATCCGCTACTTCCGCGTGGGTGGATTGAAGTACAGCAAGGATGGCGACGTGTTAACCGAGTTGGATCAGTACACGGAGCAACTCCGGGGCCTCGCCCAAGTCGCCGCGGACTGCGGTATGGTCGCCGGCTATCACAACCACTCCGGTCACGACCAGGTTGGAGCGCCCTTGTGGGACCTCCGTCAAGCCATCGATACCATTGACCTCGACAGCTTCGGATCGAACTTCGACGTGGGTCACGCAACCGTGGAAGGCGGCTACGGCGCATGGCGCGTCAACGCCCGGATGATGGCGCCCCGCGTGAAAATGATGGCCGTCAAAGATTTCGTGTGGGACAAAGGCCGGCCGCGATGGGTGCCCTTCGGCGAAGGCCACGTCGACACGGTCGAGATCCTGAAGATCATGCGCCAAGCCGGGTTCGCCGGGCCCATCTCAATCCACGTCGAGTACAAGGTCGCGTCGGATGACCAGATGATCGAGGAAATCCACAAGGCGAACGTGACCCTCCGCGACGCCATGAACAAAGCCGGATACGCGTAGGGGGATGCTTCGGCGTGAAGAGCAAGAGGAGGACTGAGGAGGTGCTGAAGAAGTTATCTTCAAGCACGGAGAGAAGCGAAAAACCGGGACTGTACCAAGCGAGCGCAGCGAGACGGGACTGTCCCAGGCCTTTTCGCGGCCTGCGCGCCGGACACTGCCACTTTTTCAACATTTCCTCCGTCCCCTTTTCTTGCGAAGCGCTCCCTGAATAGCGGCCCTAGACTCCCGAGCGCACCACTAGAACAAGGGAGGGCAGTGTGAATCCCTTCGTTACCACGAGCATCGCGAAACGATACGCGGAAGCCCGGCCCTATCACCACGATATCGTCGTCGATCTCGTCCGCAAGCGCCTTCAGTTGTCCGGGCGCGTCGCGTCCGCCCTGGACGTGGCCTGCGGCACAGGGATGTCGACACGCGCCATGGCGGACATCGCTGACAAGACCGTGGGGACCGATGTCTCGCCGTCGATGTTGGTCGAGGCCCCCGGGGAGCCCCGCCTGATGTACGCCGCGGCCTCGGCGGAGTGCCTCCCCTTTCGCCCGGACTCCTTCGAACTGGTCACCGTGAGCTCGGCACTTCACTGGTTCGACCGGTGCAGATTCCTAGCTGAAGTCGGCGCAGTCACCCGACCCCAAGGTTGGCTTGTCATCTACGAGAACGGGTTCATGGGAACCATGAAGGAGAATGCCGCGTTCGCCGACTGGCGCAACGACACCTACCACACACGCTACCCGGCGCCGCCCCGCCACCGCGAACCCTTGACCGAAGACCAGGCAAGGCAAGCGGGATTCGACTTCGTCTCCACCGAAGAGTACCGCAACTGGGTCCGCTTCGATCCCGAGGCGTTGGCGAAGTACCTCACCACGCAGAGCAACGTGATCGCCGCTGTCGACGAAGGTCGCCAGACCCTCGCCGAGGTCTTCGAGTGGCTAGTGGGCCAAGTGTGCCCCTTCTTCGTGGCACAAAGCGGCACCTTCGAGTTCGGGGGACGGATCCGGTATCTCAGGAAGCACTGAGACCCTCTTCCGACGAGCGGCCTCAACTGGAGGCGCGGCTCAATCCACGATTCGCCCAACGCGAAGGCGAAGCGGAAAGCTCCAGCGTGAACCGTCCAGACCACGGTCCAAAACAAGAAATTCAAGTATAATCGATTTTCGTGATGGGTTCTCTTGACATTTTTTGCCGTTTTCGCCTATAATTGTCAACAGATAACCCGGCTGGCAGGAGCATATTGCTGGGAAACCCGCCCATCATAGCAGGGGAGAGAGGGACTCACCCGAAAACGATGAAGGGGACTAGCGCGCATTTGCTGTACGAGATAAGTGCGCGGTAATCGGCTTCATCGTATTCCGTCGCGGATGCGTCGGCGTCACACGAGGGATGGTGACGTGGCGCGGGGAATCCGCGGGGGACGGGCCGGTCGTTGGACCTGACCGCGAGGAGAATCCGCACGGCGCGGTCGCCGTCGACCGGGGGGACGCGTAGCTGTGCCCGAATGCGTGGAGAGCGGGCTCTCCATATTCATGGGCGCAATCCAGCGATCTTCCGGCACGCGACATCTCCTAGTCCGGTCAAGTCCTTGGCATTCATGTGAAACATGGGCTTACGGAGGAGGAGACAGGCATGCGCAACTGGACTGTCGGGATGAAGATCGCGGTAGGTTTCGCCGTGATGCTAACTCTCATGCTGTTTGTTGGCGGCATAGGGTTCATCAACATTCGTGGCATGGGCGGCAGCACGCGAGACGTCATCGGAAAGAACAATCTCGCCAAGCAACTCACCCACGCCGAAATCGCTCACCTGAACTGGGCGAAACAGGTGACCGAGCTTCTGACGGATGAGTCCGTCACCGAACTCAAGGTGCAGACCAACCCACACGAATGCTCCTTCGGGAAATGGTACTACAGCGCCGAGTGCGACCACGCGCGCACACTCGTCGATGGGCTGGGACCGCTGCTGGACAAGATGGAGGCCCCACACACAGCACTCCACACGTCGGCCGTCGAGATCGGCGAGTCCTTCACTCAGGCTGACGCCGGCTTGCCTGAGGAACTCGCCCAGCGCGAGTGCGACCACCTCAAATGGATGGGGTCCTGTCAGACGCTCTTCACGGACAACCTGGATTCGTTGAATGTTGAGATGGACCCCCGTGAGTGCGCGTTCGGCAAGTTCCTCTACGGCGAGGAAGGCCGGAAGGCGGCCGCCTCGGACCCCGAACTCCAGGCACTCATCGAGAAGATCAAGGAGCCTCACGAGCACCTGCACGAGTCGGCGGCTCACATCAACGAGGCCTGGAAGAAACAGCACCCCGGCCTAGTCGAAACGCTGCAGGCGCGTTTGGACGATCATCGGCGATGGGCCGCGTCGGTTTCCCAGGCCATTCTGTCGGGTCACAGGGAAGTGGGCGTCCAGACCGACCCGCACCAGTGCGCCTTCGGCAAGTTCCTGGCCAGCCCGGAAGCCGAGGCCTATGCGGCCGATTTTCCCGCGCTGAGGGAGGCGCTGGGCGCCTGCACCGATCCGCACAAAGCACTTCATACGTCGGCGATTGCCATTGAAAAGGCGCTGAAGGCGGGCGACAGAGCCAAAGCCACACGCATCTACACCGAGGAGACCCTGGCAGCGCTCGACGCCGTGGCCGACCATTTCTTGGCCGTCATCGCCGCCGAGCGTGAGAATGTGGTCGCAGGCGACGAAGCGCGCAAGATCTTCGCGGAAGTGACTACCCCGGCCATGCACGAGACGCAGGGCGTCCTCACCGAGATGCGCGAGCAGGCCACGGCCCGGCTCGATGGCATGAACCAGGCCAACCTCATCTTCGCGCAGAAGACGAAGCCCAACCTCGAGCAGATCCAGTCCTTGCTTGGCGACAGCACGAAGATCGTCGGCGCAGTCGTCGATGCGACGAACACCGAGATGCTTGATTCGGCAAAGGCCACCCAGCTCAATGTGACAATCGTCATCATCGCCTCGATCATCATTGGGGTGACGCTCGCATTCATCATCGCGCGCGGTATCGTCAAGGCCCTGGTCAACGTGATCGCATCGCTCGCCACGGGCGCCCAGCAGGTCAATTCGGCTTCGAACCAAGTCTCCGAATCGAGTCAGTCCATGGCGGAAGGCGCCAGCGAACAGGCCGCGAGCCTCGAAGAGATCTCCGCGTCCCTCGAGGAGGTCACCAGCATGACCCGACAGAATGCAGACAACGCGACCAAGGCCAACGCCATGTCTAGCGAGGCCAGTGACGCCGCGGACAAGGGCCGATCTTCCATGGAACGCATGTCCGAGGCCATCGAACGGATCAAGCAGTCGTCCGATGACACAGCGAAGATCATCAAGACCATCGACGAGATCGCGTTTCAAACGAACCTCCTCGCTCTGAACGCGGCGGTTGAAGCCGCGCGCGCGGGCGAGGCAGGCAAAGGATTCGCGGTCGTGGCCGAGGAAGTGCGCAATCTCGCCCAGCGCAGCGCCGAAGCCGCTCGCAACACGTCCGAACTCATCGCAGGCGCCCAGCAAAACGCGGAAAATGGTGTGACGGTATGCAGCGATGTGAGCGAGATCCTTACGCAGATCGGCGACAAAGTTTCGAATGTGACCCAACTGGTGGCTGAGGTGAACGCCGCCAGCAACGAGCAGGCTCAAGGCATCGACCAGGTGAACGGGGCCATGGCTCAGTTGGATCAGGTCACGCAGAGCAACGCAGCAAACTCCGAGGAAGCCGCGTCGGCAAGCGAGGAATTGTCGGCCCAGGCCAACGAACTCAACGACATGGTCGCGATTCTCGATGCCATGGCAGGCGGCAGTGGCGGCCAGGGAAACGGGAACGGCCATACGCGGGTCGGGTCGAACGGCAAGAAGGCCGGGCGCCCCGCTCCGGTTATCCCGCAGTTGGCGCAGCGGGCTGAGCACCGTGCGCCCGCTACGGAAACCGTCGGCGCGGGTGCGAAGGCCGTGTCCGGCGAAGAGGTCATCCCGCTCGATGACGATGACGTGCTGGACGATTTCTAGAACCGATTTGAGCCTAGTACAAGACCGGCGGCCGGCAGGATTATGCGGCCGCCGGTCTTTCGTTTGGCGGGCGAAACGCGGAGTAATGCAGGAAGAACGCCCCGATATGATCGACTGCGCCTCCCAATGGCATACTCTTGCATGGAGTAGGATTGGGTTGCAGTGGCGGTCCACACTGGGAGCAGCTGAATGAATACGACCAAAGGAACGGCTTCGTTGGCAATGGTCCTGACCATGATGGCCATCCTCGGGGCAGGAACACACCAAGCGGCGGCGGCTGACGCGGACGTACCCATCGATCCGAATCTCACGGTCCGCGCGGACAAACTCATCACCGAGCAGGCCGCGGCGTCTCTTGCGCTGGTGGACGAGACGCTACGGGCGTATCCCCCGGGGCTTCCGGACGCCGAGCAGCGCAAACTCGCTCTGTACCTGCTGGATGGCGTGGTTCACGATCCGCACGCGCCCGAACGCCCGCCCGTCATCCAATTCTTCCACCAGCGAATGCAATCGGCCGTGGCGGAGATCGAGCGGACCGAGGTGACGGAAGGGGCGGTCATCTGGAAGCTGTACGACCATGGGTTCGTGGTGCGCACCAAGACGGCCACCCTGGCCTTCGACATTATCTATGCGTCGTATCTGCCGGGATTCGCAGTGCCCGGCGATCTGATGACCCGGCTGATCGGGCAGTGCGACGTGTTGTTCGTGAGTCATCAGCACGGCGACCACTGCGACCCGGACGTAATCCGGGCGTTCGCCAAGGCAGGGAAACCTGTGATGCTGCCGCCGGGCGTCGTCGTCGACGACGTCCCCGAAGGTGCCGTGAAGCAACTCGACCGCACCACGGACAGGGAACATGAGGTTTCCATCAAGGCCGGTGCGGCCACGCTCAAGGTAATCGCGTTTCCAGGCCATCAAGGCAAGCTTGAGAACAACGTCTACCTGGTGACGACACCCGACGGCCTGTCCTTCGGGCATATGGGCGACCAGCACAACTACCCCGACCTCGATTGGATCGCGAAGATCGGCGAGACCCATCGGGTCGATGTGCTCATGCCGAATTGCTGGACGTCGGGACTCGCCCAAACGGTCGCCGGGTTCGATCCCCAGTTGGTCATCACGGGCCACGAGAACGAATTGGGGCACTCCATTGACCACCGCGAGGCCTACTGGAAGAGCTATCGGCTGCTCGATGGAATCGAGACACCGTGGATCCTGATGACATGGGGCGAGTCGTACCACTACCGGCGAAAGTAGACGGCTATCCGGCCGGCGCCACCAGCTCGATCTCGTAGAGCTTGGGCCAGAGCTTCCCCGTCACGAACAGTCGGTCGCCAACAGCATCGTATGCGATGCCATTGAGCACGTCCGCGTGCCCCGTCACGTCCGCGGGGTCGAGAATCCCCGTAAGATCAATCCACGCCAGCACGTCGCCCGTGGCAGGATCGATCCGCGCGATCCGGTTCGTGGTCCAGATGTTGGCGTAGACCTCGCCGCCAACATACTCCAGCTCGTTGAGGTTGGTGACGGGAATCCCATTGGCGCGTACCGTGACCGTGCCGCTTTCCGCAAACGTGGCCGGATCGCGGAACCGCAACGTCGACGACCCGTCGCTCATGATGAGCCGCGTCCCATCGTGGGTCAGGCCCCAGCCTTGGGTCACATAGCTGACCGCGCCCAGAACCGCGAAATCCGCCCGGTTGTACACGTACCCCACGCCCGCCTTCCAGGTGAGTTGGATGATCCTGTCGCCCCAGAGCGCGATACCCTCGCCGAAGACGTTGGCGGCCAGATTGTGCTGGCGCACCACCTGGCCTGTGGCGATCGTCACTTCGCGCAGACTCGATTGCCCGTAGAGTCCCGTGCCCTCGTATAGAACGCCGCCGTGGTACACCAACCCCTGGGTGAAGGCGGCCGAATCGTGCGGGTATTCGTTGATCACAAGGTAGCCGTACACGGGAATCGTGGGTGGTGGCGGAGGAGGCGGTGGAGGATCGACGGGGGGATCGGTCGGGTCAGGCGCCGGGCAGGCCGCCCCGATGCAGCATCCCAGCGCCAACATCAGTCCGATCCACAGACGGCGATTTCGCCGAAGGCCGTATAACAGGCGTGTTCCCATACCCCCATTCTATCCGACAACCGGCGCGAAGGGAAACCGCGCCTGGGGCAATCGCACTAGGACCGTCCGGGCACAAGCGTCACTACCGGGTACGCGCAGGGGCGTACCCGGGTCTACTCCACACCAAGCGTGCCACCCACAACACTGTTGTGGGTGGCTTCAGGCTACGGGATGGAGACCATCGTGAATCAGGACACCCACAAGCTGCCGCTTGAAGGTGGCACACCTGACAAGACCTGGTGATCGCGACGGCCCGGCAGAGTGCGGTTGCCCTGGAAACGGCGTCGCCATGGTCAGTCGATGAGCGTCGCGCCTTCCAAACGGAGAAGCACGCGTTTCCAGTTAAGGCCTGCGCCGAATCCCACGAGAGAACCGTCGGCCCCGATGAACCGGTGGCAGGGCACCACGAGGGGAACAGGATTCGCCCCAAGCGCCTGACCCACGGCGCGTGCTGCTTTCGGCTTGCCAATGAGGTGCGCGAGGTCGCCATACGAAACGGTGCGGCCCCATTCGATCTGACGTGCCCCTTCCCACACGGCCTGGCGGAACGGCGTGGCGCCGGCGAAATCCAGAGGCACGTCGTCGAATCGCTCGGGCTCCCCCGCGAAGTAGCGATCCAGCGCGGCCAGGAGCGACGAGACACGGGGGTCGTCGGCGACCGTGCGGGAAACGGCGGGCCGCGCTGCGTCCCCCGGTCCGGAGAGCACCAGCGACCGCAGCCCGATCTGCGAGAAGCATCCGTAGATGGCGCCCACGGGATGGTCGTATGCGAAATCGGCAGCGTCCATGAGGTTCTCCCGGTCACGCGGCGCGCCACTCCACCACCGCGACATCTTCGAGGCGTGCAACGCGTCGATTCTCGCACTCCCAGCGCGCACTCGTCAACCGCGTTCAGACCAGAACCTACCTAGAGGAGCACCCTCTTACCCTCTCCCAGCGGGAGAGGGTAAGAGGGGTCTTCCGATCCCGCGCACTCTCCACTGGCTAGTCTGAGGCGTCGATGACGGTGACGCCGCCCCTTTCCCATTTGGCAATCCAGCGCGCAATGTGCCATTGTACCGGACATTCAGTGTACGTGGTCTGGAGTTGCCTCATGCTTTCACGTTCGGAACGCCCCCTATGAGCCGTGCGACAACGCGGATTCTTGTCATCACGTCCATCCTCGCTACTTGGGCCGCTCTCGGCACATCTGCGGCGCAGGACGAACCCGATGCACTCACCATCCCCGAACTACGGCGGCACGTCTTCGACAACGGCCTGGCCCTCTACCACGCCCACATCCCGACTGAAACGGCCTTCACGATCATGTGCCAAGTATGGGGAGGACGGGACGAAGATCCCGATGACCGCGCCGGTATGGGGCACGTGCTTGAGCACCTGCTGTTCGAGCAGCCGGACTACCCCGAGGAGGAGTTTGGAAGACAGATTGAGGCGAAGGGCGGGTCATACGGCGGCTGGGTATCACGGAGCAAATGGACCTACAGCGTCGATCTCCCTGAGAAGGAACTCGCCTTTGGGGCCGACTGGTTGGGTCGGGTTCTGTGGCAAGACAATCTCCAACTGGATCGCCTTCAACAGGTAAAGGATGTCATCTCCGTCGAGGAACGGTGGGACGGAAGTGAGCAGTTAATGCGTCTAGAGCCCTTCTTCGATATCGTGTTCTATCCGATTGAGAGCAAGAAGCCGTTCTGGGAAAAAACCTTCGGCGTCGAATACGACGATTCCCGTACCTCGCCGTGGAGTGTTGCCGCGATCACAGCCAGCGAGGTCGACGCGCACTACCGAACATACTACACACCGACCAACGTCGTCGTGATCTACTCCGGGCCACATCCGGTAGAGGATGTCATTTCTGCGCTTGCGCCACGGTTCGGCGCGGCACCGGCCGGCGACACTCCAAGCCTCCGCTTCTTCAGTCCCACCAAGTCCCCGAAGGCCACATTCGAGGTCTCGGCATCGCCCGAAGACAACAGCGTCACGTTGGGCTACCTCTTCACGGGGGAACCAACGGAGCAGCCCGCATTCCTTAGCATGTATGGCGCTGTACTACGAGATCGGCTTCAAGACGAGCTGCGCTATCGACGCCATCAGACCTACTCTGTGAGCAGGAGGACAACCGTCACCGAAGGGGCCGGCTTCCTGAGATTCTCGTTTGCGACCCGCAACGAGAACTTCACTGAGAACTACGCGCTGGCTCGTGGGGTTGTTCTAGGAGACCTGTCCGAGTTCCTGGGCGAAGAGGAGTTCCTCGGGTATCGCGACAAATGGACTCGCAACATCTTCACCGATCTCGACAGGGACGAAATCGCTTCCATGCTGAAGTGGGCAATCTGGTGCCATCCCGACCGCGCTCCGTCGAACGACATCCTCCGCCAGTACGGCGCGATGGGGGAGATTGACTATGCATCGTTTCTGCAACGAAGCATCGCATTCCGTTCTCAGTCGTCCCCCTACGCCGAACTTGAGGTAGGGACGTGGCGCGACATTCTGGTGCCTCTGTTGAGCATGGTCCTGGGGGTCTTCTTGTGTTTCTGTCTTGTCGCCTGGTCCCATCGGAGACGAACACCCACGGCGGCGCTCTTCAAGGTTGGCACTAGCGCCACTCTAAGGATCATGTATGGGGTCGCCCTGCTCATGTGGGCGTTCTACGCGTTCATGTGGTTGGTATTCGGCTTGGGCATGGCCGCACTAGCCGCGGAATCCGGGGTGGATACGGATGCTGCCCTGACCTACTCGCCTGGGACTGAGCTTGCGTCCAACGCGTTCGGGGCTTTTCTGGGCGGCATCGCGTTCGCGTGCACTTGGCTGCTTCTCGGCAACATCCTTCCGTCGCGGCTGGTCGCCGCTGAGGACGGCCTGCACCTGCGAACGATGGGGTGGCGCCGCATCCGAATTCCCTATAACACCATCACCACGGCGCAGATTCGGAAAGGTATCTGGGCAGGGCTGGTCAACATCCTCTTGACGGCCACGTTCTTGCGCAGAGAATTCACGTTCACCTTCACGAGGACACGGCTTGAGCTGCGTAGAGCTGGATCGCGACGCGCTATCATCCTGGAAATCGCCGACGCCGAAGAGCTCGCCGCTATCATCCGCGAACGCGCCGGCCTGCCGAACGAGGACTCGAAGGCTCCTCAGGCCGCCACGCAAGATCCCGATGTCGAGCCGGAGGCCGATCAGGGCGCCAGCCCCACGTCCGGCCCCCCATTGAACGAGTAGAGGCTCGCCTGATTCATTACGAACCGCAGCCGGATGGCTCCATCCGTTTCCGGCAGGTTCTCGTGTTCCTTCCAACGGACCTGTTCGTCCACACTGTCGCCGGTCAACGGCGCGCAATCGTTGCGTCCGTATCCTGGAATGACGTGCCCCGCCGCGTCGGTCACTTCCACGCGCAATGCGCCGCCCTTGGCCGCATAATTCACGGCGAGTCGTCCCGAAGTCCCGGTCAGCGGCTTGGTGGTGACGATGCCGCTCTCACCCGCGCGGAGCCACGCAAACCCATCCTTGCGAAGGGTGGCGATGCCCACACATCCCCGGCCGGCCCCTGACCCGTGGGTCACGTCGAACCCGCCGTAGAACAGCTTGATGGTATCGCCCTCGACCAACGGATGGTTCGGTGTGAATACCATGCCGTCGTCCCACGTTCCCGCGTCGCCGAGGGGCAGCAGCTTGTGCTCGCGTTGTTCCTGCCGCTCCCAGTTCTTGCCATCGCGGCTCGTGACCAACTCGACGAAGCACGGGCCGTCGTTCCCGCCGTCGGTGATGGGGAACATCCACAGGAACCCGATGTACATGGTCTCGTACGCGAATCCGCACAGACCGTAGAAATCCGTGTGCGCCTTCTCGGGGTCGTCATCGCCCACCCAACGGTCGTCGATCTCGTCGGGCACGAGCACCAGCTCCGATTCCGGCCACAATTCGAAATCGGTGGTCTCCGTGTATCCCACGCATCGCCGACGGTACCCGCGCACTTCGCTGAACTTCTTGGGCCATCCCACGTAGCGCTTCTTGAGCGGGTCCCACACGAAGTTGCCTACATCGCCCGGAGAATCCAGGAACACCGGTTTCTTCGACACGTCGGTCCAGTGGATGCCGTCCGGTGACGTCATGCCGTAGTAGCCCGTCACCGTGAAATCGGGCGGTGTCCGCCCGTACTCGAAGTACAGCAGTTTGTATTGACTGTCCGAGTCGGCATCCCACGGCGTGTGCATGACCTGCGGGCTGTGGTTCTCGTGGGTCCGGCGAAACAGAATGTTGTTGGCCTTGGACCCCTTGTAGTCGACGAGACCGAGTTCCGGCTTGTCCCACGTGAGGCCGTCGTCACTTGTGGCGTAGAGCATACGGTACTCGCCATGGGCCCACGAGTGGTACCACGCCCGGTATCCGGCGCCGTCTTCACCCGGAAGGACCGTGCCGTACAGGTAGGCCATGTCGCCTTCCCACGGTTCGGTGGCGGGCATGACAGGATTGTCGGGATACCTGGCGAACGTGCCGTATTCGCGCGACACGTCCGTCCGCTCCTCGATCAGATGGTCGTCAACCAGGAGTTGCCACGGGCCCGTCAGGTCGCCCAGAGAACGTGGGGCCTCATCCGCGCCAAACGCGATTGCAGCAAAGGTGAGCAGAGATGCAGCGAGATGCATTGTGGTTGATTCCTTCCGTTCCCGCGTGGGGACTGGTGGTTACAGAACGCGTTGCAGCGCCTCCAGCGCGATCTCGTGAAGATGCCCATTCGTCGCCAGCACGCCGCGGTTGTTGGCGAGCGTCCGGCCCTGGGTGAAATCGAGTGGCTTGCCGTAGAGATCCGTAATGCGGCCGCCCGATTCCTCCACCACGATGGATCCCGCCGCCTGGTCCCAGATCTTTTCGCGGTAGTCGGGCTGCCTCGACGACAACAATCGGACCAACGCGTCGCCTTGGCCGCAACCCAGTACCGAGTATTTTGCTTGTGAATCGAGGCGGACCGGCTCCGCCACCACGCCCATGTCCTCGATAAGCTGACCGATTCGACCGGTGTTGGTGTGGGCCGCCTCCACCGACCGCAGCAACCGCGCCTGGGTGGGATCGGCCACCTCTGACACGTGCATCCGCTGGAAGGTCGTCCCCGGACCCAACGACGCGTGCCAGGCGCCTTGCCCGCGCACTGCCATGACAATCGTGCCGGGACCGCCCGGCTCCGCGCGATAGCCGTCCGTCAGGTTCGGGCATCCAAGCACGCCCAATTGCACCTGCCCGTCCTCGATGAGGGCCAGCGCCACCGCGTACTGTTCGCCACGCAGGAACCCTTTCGTCCCGTCCACCGGGTCGAGGGTCCAGAATCGCGGCGCGGGTTCCATGCCGCCCCGGTCTATCCATTCGCACACCGTGTCGGCTGTGGCGGCGGGAAACCGGCGGGCGACAAAGCGCACCACCTGTTCGAGCGTCTCGGCGCCGTCGCTGGCGCGAAGCGCTTCCGAACCTTCCTCGCCCACCAGCGGCTCGTCGGGACGCTCCTTGGTGAGCAGGCGCCCAACATACGCTTGGGCCGCGAAATCCGCGACCGTCACCGGCGACCGGTCGTCTTTGGTCAGGGCGGGCTGAACCAGCTCCGTCTGGACTTCCCGGGCAAGCATCGCCGCTTGGCGAACTGCCTCAACGGCAAACGTGACTTCTCGGCTCTCTATCGTCAGGGTCATTGTCCGTCAGCTCCAATCATGTAATGGGCAAAGCGCCCCGGTTGTGGCTGCTTGTGGTCTTCTTTCGTGATGAGTATGCCGTCGAGACGCACACCATTGGGGCGAACGAAGCAACCCTCCGTGGAGAATGACGCACGGTACGGGACCTCCCCTCCTCATCGACAAGACACGCCAATTGCACGCACAGCGGGCTTCCAGGTAGGATGCCGGGCAGCCTCGATGATGTCAAGACAGGCCGGAAGCGCGAAGATCGTGGGCCCCTCGACGGCGCGGAGACGTTCACGACGATTCCGGGTCTACACGTTCTCCGGCACCACGTACGGTTCGCGGTACTCACGCTTGAGCAGAGCGCCGGCTTGCGGGTCGCCGGGAATGGCCTCGTTTGCGCCGTCGTACTCGATGCGGCGGCCGCCCAGTCGTACCCCCATATTGCCCAGATGCACCAAGGCCGCGCTCTGGTGGCCGATTTCGATGTCGGCGTTGGGGCGTTCGCGGGTGCGCACGCAGTCGATGAAGTTGTCGCGATGGGCATCCGTGGCGTCGCGGCCGTAGCCCTGGTCGACCACCTTGCCCTCGCTGGTCAATGCCTGCCAGCCGCCGCCGTGTCGGCCCACATACAGCATCTGCTTCGTGCCATAGACCTCGATGCGGCTTGAGTTCTGCGGCCAGTCCGGGAATGCGTCTGTGGCGCGGACCTTGCCCGGCGTCTTCGCCATGTACCGGGCGAACTGGCTCAGTTCGAAGGTCATGACCGCGTCGTCGTATTCGAATGACACGACCTGCGTGTCTGGGACTTCCCTGTCGTCGTCGAAGGCCATGTTGCCTCCCATCGCGTGCACGGTCTTCGGGTAGGGCTTGTCGCCCATGAGCAAGCGGGCCACGTCAAGCTGGTGGATTCCGTCGTCGGCGAAGTCACCTCCCGAATACGCCCAGTAGTTCTTCCAGCCCCCGTGGAAATGGGCCTCGTTGAACGGGCGCATCGGCGCCGGGCCCAAATACTTGTCGTAGTCCACGCCCGAGGGCATCTCGCCGTCGGGAGGACAGGTGAAAGGGCCCCCTCCTTCGAGGTTGAAGACTTTGACGAGGGGGACGTCACCCGCGGCGCCGCTCTCGATGTATTCGCGGGCCGCACGGACATAGGGCGCGCTGCGATTCTGGCTGCCGACCTGCACCACGCACTCGTACTTGCGGGCTGCCTCGACCATCTTGCGGCCTTCCCAGATGTTGTGGGACGGCGGCTTCTCCACATACACGTCTTTGCCCGCCTGACACGCCCAGATAGTGGCCAGACCATGCCAATGATCGCAGGTAGCAACGACCACGGCATCGACGTCCTTGTCGTCGAAGATGCGACGCATGTCCGTCACGGCCTTGGGCTTCTTCTTCTGCACGCGTTCCACCTCTTTCGGGTGACGGCCAACGCGCGCCTCGTCCACGTCACAGACGTAGGCCACCTCGCAGTCTTCACGCCAGGCAAACCCTCGGCTGTGCCCGCGGCCCCGGCCGCCCAACCCGACGACACCCATCACGACCTTGTCGTTCGCCTTGTCGCGGCGCACCCGCTGAGCCGACGCGGTGCCCGCGGCCGCCCCGAAAGCGACAAACGTCGTTGCCGTACGATTAAGAAAAGACCGTCTATCCACTGTATCTCTCCTTCACACGCTAGAGGCCCGAAACACCGGTTTCCGATCTTAGCCCGTCCTGCCTGGACGGTCAATACTGACCGGGGAACCCTGTCGTTTCCGAATCGGACAGGATGGAATACTTCGCCGCGTGTAGCTTTCGTCGGAAAGCGGGTCCATTTTGCGCCTCACCAGGCGCGCAAGGTGCGGTCCAGATCGAACGTCTCATGGGCGTTGCCTCGCATGATTCGATTGACGAGAGCCGGGACATGGGATTCGGAAAGCCACCCTTCCTGCACAAGCTCCTCAATCGCCTGTGCGATGCCGCAACGAGCGATTCTCGCATGCCCGGGAACAAGCTCGACCGGCAGGTAGTCCCCCCCGAAAGTGAACACCTTGCTCGCTGGCGCCGCCATGATGAACTCCTTCAGGAAACGGGCGGCCGCCAATGGGTTGATGATCCAGGCCCAACACATGTCCGCGTACACCTGAGGGTAGTGCTTGCACAAAGCAATGAGTTCCTCTTGGTAGGGGTAGGAGATATGCATTAGCACGAATCGTGTGTCTGGAAAATCGCGAAACAGAGAGCAGAGGTCACTCAGGTTGTCTCGCACACGACGGAGGTTCATGCTGCCGTGTCCTGCAAAATAGCCCGTGTGCAGCTTAACGGGGAGGCCGCACTCAGTGGCCTTTGCTACGCAGTAGCGGAACAGGTGGTCCTGCAGTGCCTTCAACTCCTCCTTCGCGAGCGACTTCTCGTCCTCTGCAAAGCGTTTGAACAATGGAGCGGCGTCTTCCGCGGAAACGTTGTCGAACTTCAGCGTGCGCCAGTAGGCTCCCTGGTCCTTGACGGCGATGGCGCGTGGGCCGTATTTCTCGAAGCAGGTGTCGATCGTAGCGTGGCATTCCGCGAGGCTGGCCACATCGCCTCCCGCCTCGTGCCGCAGAGTGTCCATGCGCAAGCCTGTCCCCAGACCGATCGTCCACAGGTCCTGTGCCAACAGGTCGGGTTGCTCCTCGTTGTCTCGGAACACCGGCCCGTTGAGACAGTTCACGTGCGCGTACTCAATGTTGGCGACATCCCTGAGGATGCGGCGGTAGTAGCCGGGTTGGACTTGTTCGCGCAGCTTGTCACTAATGGCTTGGCAGTTGTCGCCACGGATATCGTCTTCATCGTAGAGGGCACGAACGCTTTCCCGCACGCAGCGCAGGTAGCCGGTGTGCCGACAGCGTTCATAGTAGGGAGCAACGATCTTCCATTTGTCATGCGGTTCCAGGCCGGGTGAGATGAGCTTCTTGTAGTCTTGTGGGGGCAGGCCGGCAACTTGCAGATCCGAGTCCGCGTAGTGACTCAACAGCATTCCGAAGTCCGGCACCGGGTTCGCGTCGGGGTCGGTCTTGTCCTGAACGCGCTTCGACTCCGGCCAAAGATGCTCGTGCGTGTCTACGAAGGGGGTGGCGTCGACCAGGTTTCGGATAGTTCCGTCAGGTGGACTGCTACAGATGGTCCCGCCCTCGACATGGTGTCCCGCGACACATCCCGAGGCCCCCGCCATACCCAGTCCGACGGACGCCCCCGCGGCTTGGACGAAGGTCCGTCGATTCACGTGGTCTGTCATTGCTCTGCTCTCCCTGGGTGAATGTAGTCATAGGGGCGCTTGGTTTGTAGCGAATCGGCCTCGACATTCCTTTCGAGCGGGTTGAACACCACCCACTCGATCCGGCCAGGCTCCATCTCAAATCGGAGCACGGTCGCCTCGACATCGTCGCGGACTGCCCGGATACCGGCGGCACATGCCGTAGCTTGAAGGTCGTCGCCGTAGATCGCTTTGGCGCCGGGGTTGTTCGTGTTGGCGCGGGCGCGGTAGGGTTGATGAGGGTAGTAGACTTGGGTAAACGTGACCTTGTCTCCCTCCGCGGGCCTACCCTCCCAAAGATAGCGCACCTGCGCGGGACACACCTCCGTACGTGGGTCGTCCAAGAATCGGTCCACCACCTGCAGGCGGCAATCCTCGCGAGGCGCAAACCAGACCAGCAAGTCGACGGGAGGGGTCTCCATTTCGATCTGCCCGTTGCTGGCCACGGGCGCGCCAAGGAACGTGTTCGCCCAGTGGACGCCAATCTGGGGGCCGATGTTGCGTGTGTTCCACAAAGGCGCTACGCGGGCCGTGAAGCTCTCTTCGAACGTGACCGTCTCGCGCGTGGCCAGGAATCGGTTCTTGACGAACACGAACTCGCGCTCATAGACAACGGGCAAGCCGTCCATGTTCTGCACCCGGACACGAGCGAAGGTGGCGTCGGACCGATCTTCGAAGTACGTCATCTCGGATTGGATGTCCGGCATCCTTCCCCTTCGCCATTCCTCATCAATGCGCAACGGATCGGGGTGATAACGGCACTTGGCTGAGCCTTCGACATCTTCGATCATGAGCCGGTTTTCCTGGGACCCGCCCTTGCTCGTGACAATCTGGGTGAAGGGCGCGCCCCACCGGGTGAGGCCCATGATGCCGCCCGGGTTGGCGGGGAAGCTGGTGGGATGCAACTCAACGAGCGCAAACAGATCGCCCGGATTCCAGCCGCTACGCAGAATGAGTTTGTCCGGCCATTCCCTTCCCGTGATGTACCAACTGCAGCAGAGGTGGCCCCGGTTCGGGGCGGGATCGGCATTGCCCAACAACCGTTCCGTCAGGTCCGCGTCAGTATGCGGCAGACGGACAGCCTCCGTGCGCTTGTTCCACAACGACCCGGCGGAAGGGGGGACGGGCTTCACCGAGTCGTCCGCAACAAGCCAGGCCAAGGCCACGTGTTGACCGCTCTCGCGTTCGAGTAGGTAACGGTCCTTTCGCATGGCGTCCGACTGATACTCCATGTAATTCATGACCTTGTGTGCGGCGTACCGGTACTTGCCGTTCCCGGTCTTGGTCCCCGCGAGTTCCAGCGCGAAGAGGCGGAAGCCCGCCGTGCTGTTCCAGCCGCCGTTGGGACCATAGGGATTGACCGCGCCGTCCGGCGTAACCTCATCCGTGAGACGCCGCCATAGTCTTTGCATGCCCGGGTGGGTCACGGCGCGGTCGTCGCCTAGATACTGGTCGCCGCAACAAAGCAGCATGAAGATGGGGCCGGGGAAATATCCGGTGTCGTTCTGGGGCACCTCCTTATGCTTCCAGAAATCGCCGAAAACAAGTGCCGCGTACCGTGTCCAATGCGCCGCCTCGGGGATGTCCGGATACCATTTCGCTGCGAGTCCCTTCGCGAGTCCTTCCGGCATTGACCGGTGGCAACCGCCGCGCCATTCAATGGGTTCGCTCGCCCACACGTGCAGGTTTCGGCAGTAGTCGAGCCAGAGATCGCGGAACCACGCCTCCTCCTCCGACATCAACCCGCCCGCGATCAGATACTTTCGGTAGACCGGGATAAACGCGGGCTCCTCGATGAATTGCTCGGTCCAGCCCTTCTCCGCGACCTCTTCAAGGGTAGCGCGGTGCCAGTCCTTGAGCATCGTGACAATGGCTTCTCCCCAGCGTCGATCTCCGGTCTGGACGTACTTCGCCAGCACAGGCATGAAGCACCGTGGCCCTTCGAGTCCGAGGGCGGGCGAATCTGCCAGCTTGGACAGGCCCTGTTCCTCGAGCCAACTCATGTACGTCGATCTGTCTACAGGCTTGTGCTGAATTGGATAGAACGCGCGATTTGATACGTCGGGAACGCCGAACCGATACCGTTCAACCGACGGGCTGTACATTGTCGGAGGCGCGACTCGTTCCGCCGGGAGGGGACTGGCCTGGGGGGATGCTGCACCCGAAGCCGCCCTGACGACCGGCAGCGATGTCGTGCCGAAGGAGGCGGCCACGAATACGAGCGGCACGGCGAGTGCCGCAAGCCGCAGTCGCGGCGATACATGAAGATTCATCGTATTGTTGACTTCCTGATCCGCTTGGCACACCCCACCGACGAGTTGGGGCTCAACCTGCTCTGGACGTGCATCATATCACCATCTGACCGCAATTCGTGTCAAGCAATGAGAAGTGCGTGACCCCGGACGCATGAGAGGCTTGCGCGAGCGCCCCGGTTGCTTCCGAATCCGGCAGGATGCTATACTCCACGGCGTGTGGCTTTCGCGAGAAAGTCAGTCCAATTTGCGCTCAACCAGGGTGATTGTAAGCTTTCCGGCTCGGGCGGCCTGTGCTTCAGATCAGCCTTGGAGCCGTGTTACCAAGAAACGCTACAGAGGAGATAGAACCATGCCACTCGTACCGATGCGTCAGATTCTCGATGAGGCCGCCAAGGGCGGTTACGGCGTTGGCGCTTTCAACGTCAACAACATGGAACAGATCCAGGCCATCATGGAAGCCGCCAGCCAGACCAAGAGCCCGGTCATCATCCAGGCCAGCCGCGGCGCGCTGAAGTACAGCAAGATGGTCTATCTCAAGAAGCTCATGGAAGCCGCGTGCGAAGAGAATCCCGACATCCCCGTCTCCATGCACCTCGATCACGGCAACAGCCTCGAGACCTGCAAGGAAGCCATCGAACTCGGATTCACGTCGGTCATGATCGACGGATCCCTCGCCGAAGACGGCAAGACCCCCAACACCTACGAGCAGAACGTCGAAATCACCAAGAAAGTCGTCGAGATGGCCCATCCCCTCGGCGTCACGGTTGAAGGCGAGCTTGGCGTGCTTGGCGGCATCGAAGACGGCCACGGCGCCGGCCTTTCGGTCGAAGAAGCCAACGCCCACCTTACCGACCCGGCCCAGGCCGAAGAATTCTTCGCCCTCACGGGTCTCGATGCGCTCGCGGTCGCCATCGGCACGAGCCACGGCGCCTACAAGTCCGGCCGCAAAGACCCCGAGACCGGCGAGATGCTCCCGCCGGCACTGGCCATGGAACGCATCCACGAAATCCACGAGCGCATGCCCGGTTGCCATATGGTGATGCACGGGTCCAGCTCCGTTCCCAAGGAACTCGTCGACATCGTCAACGAGTTCGGCGGCGAAATGCCCGGTACCTTCGGGATCTCGGTCGAGCAGATTCAGGACGGCATCAAGCACGGCGTCCGCAAGATCAACGTCGACACCGACAGCCGTCTGGCCTTGACCGGCGCCATCCGCAAGGTGTTCGCTGAGAAGCCGACCGAATTCGACCCCCGCAAGTACCTCGCCCCGGCGCGCGACGCCATGCGCGACCTGGTCTACCTGCCCCGCATGGAGGCCTTTGGCCAGGCAGGGCACGCCGGCGACTACACGCCCATGACCCTGGA